>JALWSL010000309.1 GCA_027080405.1 Planctomycetaceae bacterium | reverse complement strand
CAATTCCTGAGCCGCCAATTTACCACCAGTTACCGATTTGGCCACAAGTCGTGGCCCTTTATACGGAATCATTCGAAACTTCAACTGCTTCAAGGCAATCCATCCACAACTAGAAGAATCTACATGAGCAACAATATAGTCGCATTTGACTTGACCAATAAGATCATCGATCATCTTCTTAGCGATTCGATAATCATTCCCGTGCGCTATGATATCATTAATCATCAACTCAGATGAACCATAGCGAATGTTCATACGACATATAACAATCCCCTTCAGTACACCACTCTCATAATACCTTTGCACATAATATTCTCTTTGAGGATGTCTCGTATAACGCCATTTAAGAAAGGATATATTTTTTACTGTCGCGATAGATTCATCTTTTCCTTTTCCTGCTTCTCTACTTATCAACTCAATAATCTCTCTCTCATTTTCGAATAGACAGGTAACCCGCTCGAGTGATTCAGTAAAAGTACTATTTTCTTTCAGCCCATACCAATGGTTCCTCCTGAAACGCGCCTTCAATATATTCCAGGTTAATTTGATTGGTTTCACCATTTTCATCATCACGGGCAACGTCCCCACTTCTTGCCAGCCCAATTTCAGATAACCCGGTAAACTATTTTTATTGGGCGTATTGAAGATAAAATCGGTTCGATCCTGTTCAGCAACTCTGCAAGCCGCGTTGGTGAGTCGGGAAAATACACCACGCCGCCTTGCTTGTGGGTGCGTCACACTGTCAACAGGCCTAACGGCATTGAGGATTTGCCCTTTCCAGTGAAATTGCCATCGCAAAAATGCGCGAACTCCCACCAGTTTTTTTTCCTCATATCCCAATAACATGATCGAACGCCCAAACGGATTCCGTTCGTGCTTCCAATTCCAATACTCGGAATTACGATCAAGATTTTCTTTTTCCCCCAAACTGAGATTGAGCAACTTCAGCACCCCGCCTAGAGATTCTCTGCTGTAAGGAACGATATCCAAAGAGTCTTTTTTATTTACCTGCAAGGATGTGACAGTACTCACTTTCGACCTTTTTAACCATCTGGCTGATGTCGTAATTTTCGTTGATCAAACGCTCTCCGGCTGCCCCCATCTGTTTTCTCAAATCCTGATTGAGATATAACTGGTCAAATCTCTGAGCCATCAACTTCGCATCGCCAACGGGCACAAGAAATCCTTCCTCGCCATCGGTAACAACTCCCGGAATTCCTCCGACTTCTGTACAAACAACAGGCAACGAACAGGCCAGCGCCTCGAGTAACGAAACAGGCAACCCTTCGGATCGGGAAGACATCGCAAAAAGATCCAAGGATCGTAATATTCTGGGGACATCCGTTCTTGGCCCGGTGATAATAACTTTCGAATCAACGCCCTGCTCTTTCGCAACACGCCTGATGTAATCGTCACGTTCCCGGAACTGACCAACGAGAACCAGTCGTGAATCGGAGTGTTCACGGTGAAACTGAGCGAAGGCTTGAATCAGAGTTTCATGCTGCTTGACCGGCAGGAAATTCGCAATCTTCCCAATGACAAACGCATCCGCATCGATCCCCAATTCCTGACGAATCTCCAGACGTTCATTCCGCTCAACACTGAATGAGCGGCAGTCGATTCCATTGAGAATTGTCTGAACGCGATCACGATGGCGGCTGGAAATGGAATTAGCAACATCTTCAGAAACAGCAATAGTCAAATCATTCATATGCAATGTCAAATCCGTTGCCCAGCGAGTTATTCTATTTAGCCTTTTCCAACTGCCATGCTCGGTATAGACAACCCCTTTTACTCCATGCCAGCGAGAGGCAATTCGACCCACCAGACCTGTAATGGGCAAATGAGAATGAACAATATCGAATCGTTCTTTCTGGATGTACCGCCCGATTCGCCGATACGCGGCCCAATCAACCGTTCCTTTCGCATTAAAGCAGGTCACTTTGATCTGCTTGCTTTCAAATTCAGAAACGAGCGCATCTTTCCAAGGCAACAGGTAACCGATTTCATACTCGAACCGTTCCTGATCCCAATACGGCACCGAAGCGGCAAGCAGTTTCTCGGCCCCTCCCAATCCGAGCCCCTTTATTAAAACAAAAATACGGGTTCTGGGCGAAACGACATTACCACCTTCCGACTGATTCCGAAGATTCTTCTCGATTAATTGAATGAATCTACCCTCTTAAAGGTTGAACGTCGCGGGATCGACAGTGCGCCCCATGTTTCCCAGAAATCCGTCAATGGAAGCCTTTAGGCCTAAACGAAATCCCCGTACTGCCAGCAGGGGGGATGTCATCGCCGTATACGCAGGCTTGGCAATTGTCTGGATAAAAGCCCGCTTGACCGCCAGATCGTATCGCCCATGTTGACGCATCGTGTAAATATAATTGCGTGTCACATAATACTTTTTCCATTTGATTTCACACTTGCGATTCGGCCGGAGTGTCAAACCAATTCGGTTTCCTTCAACCCGGCGTTCCTTCCATAAATCACCGTGAGCAACCACCCGGAACCCCGCAGCACGCAATCGCAAACTGTATTCAATCTCGGTGTGCCCAAAGAACAAATCGCCCAAAAAAACACCCTGTGATCGCATCACCCCGGCGGAATACATCGCCATGTGCCCACTACCAACGTAATCCACATCGACCGGGCCGTGTAGCTGGTCATCTTTTAATCGCACAAGATAGCCCGTTGACCAGTTGAATCTCGCTCCAACGATTCCAACAGCTGCCAGGTTTTCAACACGCCTACTCTGCTCTAACGCAAAGGCATACATTTTTTCCAAATCGGTCACTTTCAGCGGAGGATCGTCATCGTCCAGGGTCAAGAACCAATCCTGATTCCGGGCATACTTCAGCGCCTCTTTCATTCCCAATGCCCACCCCCCGGCTGAGCCAAGATTTTCCCCCGCATCCAGAAATAATACAGGAGTTTCGGGAAACTCTTTTCGATACGTGGTGACAATTTCAGCTGTTTGCGAATGCGATTCATTATCAACAATCACCAGGCAATCCGGTTTTCGCGTCTGAGCCATCGTTTTACGCAATGTATCCAGAAGTAAATCCTGCCGCCTGTAAGTTGGAAGGATCCCAAAAACAATTGGCTTGCGATTTTCATCTTCCAGCATCGCAAGATGCTCTGCAGAGACCGCTTCTTCGCTCCTGTTCATGATACCAGCATCTCCTCCCTGTTACAGGTTCGAGACTCGAGCACCCGATTGCGATACTCTGCTAAAGTTGCTCCCTGAAAGCGGGAGTGAATATACTCGAAAAGTTGCTCCAAATCGTCGTACAATCGTTCGATAGACGAAGCTGATGGAAAGGTCGGACTCCCGCCGGGCATCAACTCGGAAGAATGCAGCATGAATTCAATGTAATCGCGCTTCTGCAACATGGCTCTTTTAACCACCTCGATCAATCTTCCTGCTCGCCGGTATCGCGTAGGGCGCAGCCATTCACAAGGGGCAATCAGCTTGAGTAACCGTCGCCCGCTTCTGTACCGATTGATCACATCCGGTAACATCCTGCACAACGTCGCACGGTGTGGAATAATTGTCATTGGAAGTTCGAGCAATCCGTTTTGTCGCTCATGCCGGATATTATGCGGATCACAGAAGTATGCCCGAGACGGAAAGATCCGGTAATCCGGGCCTGCCAAACCGCCTGGAATCCCCTGACAGTATTGCCATGATTCATGAGGAGTTACCGAGCAATCAACTTTGTAACCTCGCTCGATCAGCAACTGTGCATACTGCTCATCAAATCCCCACCTTCCCGCTCGATGGCTAATTATTGGAGTTTGAAACTTCTCTTCCAAGGTGGAGGTCATGCAGTCAATCTTTCTCCGCATCACGTCAAGCGGGAATTCATACAAATATGGTTTATGGTCAGTATCATTTCCTGAGAGCTGAAATTCAGGAGGCGTATTCCAGGCATGCAAATGCATTCCGATCTCACCCTGATTCCGTTTCAGGAGATCAACTCCAAACTCGACAAACTCGCAATCCTGTGCAACTGGATAATTCGTCAACCAGGTTGGTTTGAAGCCGTACCGTTCGCACAAATGCTGAAAGCGGGAGAGATACGCCACATTTCTTGTTGTACAAGGGATCCCTTTCGCCCAACCATTGTCTTCTTCGGTATCAATGGTAATGAGAAAGGCTGGTTTCATTTGCGCAGACTGCATTTAATTCTGTGAAGATTACTCTTTTTGTCATTCGCCGCGTATTGAAGAGGCGGTACCAAAATATTTCGCTTCACCAACTCATCCAAAAGAGCATTGGTAAACCGTGGAGCATCCCGTTGATCCAAATGCGAATCATCCGGGCATTCATAGTGCTTCAGGGATTCAACATCTTCAAAGTGGATGCAGATCGCACTACTCTGCTTTGCAAATTGATCCCAATAATATTTTTTCGGAGCACATAATCTATCCCTCTCCAATAACCGCCCCGAAATCGGCATATGCAAAAAAATGACTCGCCCACCCCGCCCCTGTATTTTCCTGACGTACTGCTCCATTTCTCCCGCTTTGCTCAACCATTCATCAACAGGAATTCGCTCGACTTTACCTGTCACCTTTTTCGCCTTCTCTTTTCGATTCTTTTCAACCGCCTTTTTGGACTTTTTACTGAAGTCATAAAGACGTGACCGGTCAGGGAGTGTTATCAGGTAATTAGGAGATGGCAGGGCGTGATTTTTCAGGATCGACTGACCGACTGATACCAATCTGACCCAGGGGTTAATGACAACCATTCTTTCCTGGAAATATGTAGATATATTTCGATTGATTCTCCGATTGGGACTTGTTCGTTGATGGTATGTATCTATGTAGCCCTGCTCATCATTATAAGGGGAAGGCAATACAGAATCGGAGTAAAAGGTACAAACGAGAATTCCCTTGAAATGAGTATCATCAGCAAATTCTTTCAGGAATAATTTTGGATGCCGACCATTTATAGCCAATTGATACAGGCGATAATTGGGAAATCGTTTGCGGAACGCCTGCGTGTAGAAACCAAGTTGGATTCGCGAAGCTCCGATCAATACAACCACATTGTGATCATCTTTCGGTACACTTTCCCTTACATTGGCCCACAGATCCATATCGTCAACGACAGATGGGCGATGCCCCAGCGAACGAAGTGTGTATTCTATTGCAGTGACACTCGTGACAAGCATCATTACAGTGAGCAACCATGTTTTTATCCAATGATAACTGTTTGCAGGGGAATCAGAATTGGAAGTAGATGAAGGCACGATCTTTTCCAGGCATCATAATAATTGACAACAACATGCTCGTTAACAAAAGTGAACGAGCAAACCACGGGGTTTGATTTACTTTCACGGTAAAAGTTTGAGCTTTTTCACTTGCCAATATCCAATGAGCCAACATCAACAAGAATATCATGATAAAGCTGACTGCTATTTTGGTTTTCGCCAAATAAAACAGGTTTGCTGACGAACCGCCAAGGCCTATCATCGCCAGCAGGACATCGTGCGCTTGGGCAAACGTGCCTGCCCGGAAGAAGACCCATGAAAAGCAGACCAGTACAAAAGTCATCAACATCAATACGATTCTTCCGACCTGACGACGCCATACAGACCACTTAGCAATTGGTAACTGAACAAGGAGGCGTTCAAGTACCAGATAAAAACCGTGTAATGCTCCCCAGACCACAAACGTCCATGAAGCACCGTGCCACAACCCTCCCAAAAGCATCGTTATCGACAGGTTAAGTAACGTACGGCCTGGCCCTCGCCGATTTCCGCCCAAGGGGATGTAAAGATAATCCCGCAACCAAGTTGAAAGCGAAATGTGCCAGCGTTGCCAGAAATCGGAAAAACCAATTGCCGCATACGGTGAGCGAAAGTTTTCTGGTAACTTGAACCCAAGACACATTGCGGTGCCGATCGCACAATTGGAGTAGCCAGCGAAATCACAGAATATCTGCCCAGCAAACGCCAGCGTTCCTGCCCAGGCTGTAAAAAACTCGGGAGTGATCCTGTTGGAATAGACCTCTTCTACAATTGGGGCAAAAAGGCCATCTGCGAGAACCACTTTTTGGAATAATCCTACAACAACGGTCCACAAACCAAACCCAAACTGGTCAGAATTTGCCCGACGTTCTGTTTCACATTGCGGAAGAAAATCAACAGCTCGGACAATTGGACCTGCGACCAATTGAGGGAAAAATGTGACAAATAGCGCAAAATCGAGGGAAGATCTCCAGGGCCGCATTTTATTTCGATAAACATCCAGCGTGTAGGAAAGGGTCTGAAATGTATAAAATGAGATTCCAACAGGAAGCACTATGCTGAAATGCGCTGGACGATACCGTATACCAATTTGACCGCAAATATCGATAAAGTTTTGCAGGATAAATTCCCCATACTTGAAGTAGGCAAGCATACCCAGGTTGACAGTCAAACTGACTGCCAGGAAGAGTCTTCGATACAATAAACTTTGCGCCGCATATATTCGTTTTGCCAAAAACCAATCAACAACAGTTGAAATCCAAAGCAAAACAATAAAAGGAGGGTTCCAGGCTGCGTAAAAAAGGTAACTACCCAATAGCAGCGACACTTTCTTGCTTCTCCACGAAATCGGAGAATAATGAATGCCAAGTATGATGACGAAGAAAATGAAAAATGTGTAGGAGTTGAATGTCATTTCAAATTGTAAACTGAAGAACCTTGAGGCGATTAATTTAATGTGCGCTTTTTCACGTTTGTTCTGTCGCACAAGCAAGCAATGGCAGCTTGGAATCGCGTATTGAAATGTTGCTGATTTTTTCGGGCCAGGGAATATTCAGAGAGGGGTCGTTCCATCTAATGCCGCACGCGGCTTCCGGATGGTATTCCATTGATATCTGGTAATAAACTTCTGTGTCATCCATCAATGTCTGAAAACCGTGTGCGCATCCCTGCGGGATGTAAAGTTGCCTGCGATTCATTGCAGAAAGTTCATAGGCAATCCATTTCCCGTAAGTCGCAGAATCTTGACGCAAATCGACAACAACATCGTAAATGGCCCCCACGGTGCATCGGACCAGTTTCGTTTCCGCGTAAGGCTCCCGTTGATAATGCAGGCCGCGAAGTGTTCCACGCTGTTTATTGAAGGAAACACTGCACTGCTCGATGTGCGAATTCAGGTTCAATGATTCCGCCTCCTTTCGGCACCAGGTTCGCGCAAAAAAGCCCCGTTCGTCGGCTAGTTGTTCCGACTCGATGAGATAAACTCCTTTCAGAGGTGTTGAATGAAATTTCATTTTCTACTGGCTGGCCGCGTTACAGGCCAATGGATGCGTTGGCGATACGACTGAAGAATCGCAGACAGCGTCTATCTGTCTTGCACAGACCAGGTAGAACGCAACCACGGCACCACATATCAGAAGTGGTTCCAATATCATGTGATAGCGATAGGACGGCTGCGCCCCGATTGAAGAAACCAACGCGAAATAAAACATCGTTCCCAGACAGAATAAACCGATCTGCAATGACTGTTTCCACCCATAGAGAACGAATCCGCCGGCAGCAAGTAATGCCAGCGCGGCATAAATAATCGGTAACAGATGGATAGATAACCAACGGTAGATCATTTTTGCATATTCTCCGGCTGAGCGTGGAGCCTGCTTGTAGCGCAATTGGCCACGGTCCTGTATCTGCGTGACAATCCAGAATTGTCCAAAGCGCTCAAACACAGAACGGGCAAATGTCACCGGATTGCTGCGAATCGCCTGAACTGCCGTCTTTTTCATCCAGCTATCAACTGTCTGTTCAGAGTGTCCCTCTGCCCGAAGGGTTCCATAAACCGCCCAGGTATCCCGGTAATCAATTTGTTTATCATGCAGTTTCGCTTTTAGTTCCCGATTTTTTTCATTTGCGGGTAGCGGAAGACTTCCACAGTTTTTCTTGAAAGCAGAAAGCCATAAACTACGACCCGAGGCTGTTGCAAGAACAGGTTTTCCAATCAATTGATAATTCCTTGCATACCACGGGGCCAGCAACAAAATGACTGTCCCCAGAGCGACAACCGCGTGAGCTAAACGATTCTTCCAGGTAAAGCCTGACGAACCACGAATCAACATTGCTACAACAGAAGCAGTTGCGTAATACTGGGCGACTGATTTCGTCAAAACGGTTAAGGCAAGCGGAATCGCTGCCAACAGTGCGGCGTGCCAGGTGGGAGATATTGCCCAACGTATCCATAATGCCACATGAACTGACATCAGGAATATAAACAATGTTTCCGACATCATCGCTGTGGCGTACCAGGTTCGATCAATACAAAGCAGCGATGCCAATAACGAAGCCACCACTGCCCAGGGGGATTTCGTCAGCAACCAGCAAATATATCCGGTTAGCAATGTCGTCAGAAAAATTATCCCTCCCTGAATACTTACTGCAAGCGTCGTACTTTCGCCGCCCGAGATTGTCTGAATCGCTCCCAGAAACCAGGGATAACCAGGGGGCCGAAACGTCGAGGCGCTTCCGGTAAAGAATAGATCACCCTGGGCGACTTCGCGACCCAGGTTCCAATAGCCCAGAGAATCTTTCCGCAATTCCTGAGGCCCAATCACGACCACAAACAGGGTAATCTTCAACAGTTCTGCGACCAGAAGCCCCATCGTACATGCAACCGCCCGGTTACTCCATTGATGACTGTTTTCGCATTGGGAAGAAATAGTGGGACGTTTTGTGTCACCCTGCTTTCTCTCATCCTGCAATAACGATTCTGTTGCAGACTTTGCAGCACGGAATACAACGAATCGATACACAAAAAACTTGATCACGAACGAACCAAGCAAGACAGCCAACACTCGCCATTGATAACTGACTGTCCGTGCCAAACCCAACAGGGTAAAGGCTCCATATTCCAGCAGCCGAAATGCTCCGTTGGTCATTGTGTAGTGAAGGAACTGTGTTCCGAGCGGAGATCGCGTTGTCCGAAAAACGAACCAGCGAAAGCCACAAAAGTTCATCATGAATACAGTGACTAAAGCGACAAGAAATGCCCACTGTTCAGTCAGTCCCGCATAATTCAACCCAAATGCCAGGCCAATATTGACAGAAAAGCTCAGAACAGCCAAGAGCGCATAGCGCATGGATTGTGCCCCGAAACGATCGGGCATCGATAATACTGTCGAGTGTTGTATCTGTTTGACACCTGACATCAATAATCCGCTCTGCTACTTTTCTCTTCGAGATTTGCGAGCCACCAGCACCAGCGATTGTCCCAATGGAGGACCAACAAAACGATCAATCCGTTTCAGAATGGGAAGCATTTTTCGAATCCGCTCCAGTTGCTTTCGAGACATTGTCCGCGAGAAATTGGCCTGCTTTTTCAAAATGCGGCTTTTCAGGAAATAGGGGAGCACGCCAAAGATATTCATATAATGCAGTTTGACAACTTCCCATCCGGTCTGCTCTGCCTTTTGGCGCAATTCCGATTTGGTATAACGGCGAAAATGACCCGATGCTTCATCTATGCTGCCAAATAACCAGCGCCCCGCAGGAACTTTAATCAGTAAGTGACCGTCCGGTTGCAGCATCTCGTTGAATCGTGCCAGCAAAGAACAGTCATCTTCGACATGCTCTAACACATCCAGGCAGACGATCGTATCAATCTCTCTGCTGGTAATTTCCCGGATATCTTTATCGAGATCAAGCTGAGCAGGTTCGACATTTCCGTCCTCAGCAAACCGCTTCTTCAACACTTCCAGGTTTTTGGGACTTAAATCAGCCGCCAGGACATACTCGGCCAATTCCTTGAGGTGTTCAGTCGCATTGCCAATTCCACAACCGGCATCGAGAACACGTTTTCCGATCCAGGGGGCAATCAATTCAACCGACCATTGGTAATAAGGGGTTAATGATTGCATTCTCGAAAGGGCATCGAGATGTTCCTGTTCAAAGGGGAGCTTACTCTCAACAATTTGCGATGGGATGTTCGAATCCAGTATTGCAGAACCGGTTGCCGTGTTGGGGGCTTCCATCAGTTACCGCTCCTTTTGTCGATCATGTCAGCGATCAGGGCAAAGAATGTGGTGTTCATGGCGAACATCAACAGCATGACGGATTTATCAGTGATATCGCCCAGTACGAAAATGTCGTAGCCAATGGAAACCGCAAAGGCGACCATCTGAATTGCAGCAAAGGGACCGAATACCTTCAGCGGAGCGAAATAAACACCAAGTCGCATTACCAGTTGGAAGAATCGCAAGGTATCGCGAATGGGTTGAATTTTTGATTTCCCGATTCGTCTCGTATAACCGATCGGCACATATTTCACACTATATTTATTGGTCATGTGCGCTAGCGTGATTGTGCTGGTGAAGCTGAATCCATCGGGCAGGACGCTCAAAAACTTTTCCGCCAGGGATCGCTTGAAGACACGCAAGCCGGAATTCAAATCAGGAATGTTCCGCCCTGCGATCCAGGAGGCATAATGCCTGAGGAAATATTTCGGAATTTTGCGAATGTTTGAATACTCCACATTCTTACCAGTTCGCGAGCCGACGACCATATCGTACTGGTCCGCATAGGCGAGCAGTTCAACGATGTGTTCGTGGGGATACGTGCCATCGGCATCGGTAATGAGGATCGTTTCATGACTTGCGTGCCGAACGCCTGTCTTTAACGAGGCCCCGTAACCGGAATTCGATTCATGTGTCAGCACGACGATATCGGGATAAAGCTCTTGCAATTCCTGGAGTTTTTCACACGTTCCGTCATTCGAACCATCGTTGACAACAATCAGTTCGTAATCTCCAATCGAAGCCAGGACAGACCGAAGATCAAGGATCGCTTCGGGAAGTGCCTTCACTTCGTTATAACATGGCACAATCACCGTGAATGGAGAGTTGAACTCGGAAGGGGAAGCCTGCTGCTCGGGAGATTGCTTCAGCGCAACGGGCGATTTCAGATTGGCGATCATTCTCTGTTACCTGTCATAATTATACTGCACGGTATTGTTTGTCTTTCAGCCTCCATGTGCGCTGTTGTCGGCAATGGAACGGGCACCGACCCGGTAAACCCGATTTTCGTCCATCGATCCATAAATCCTGTTTCGGGAAGGTGTTGTAAAATCCCATCGCCACTTTTGAACTTCAAATGCCGTGATGGGAGACTCCCCTTTCCGAGGGTGATAGTTGCGGGCGACCGCGTCGAAAAATTCCTGGCATAATTTCTGCCTGCTCTCCTTGAAAGCCATTTTCAGAACGGCTCGATATCGGCTGTCAGACATCGCACCAATACTTTTTTCGATTGGTGCCCGCTGTGTGTGACCATCGGCATGATGGGAAAGAATTTTGTAATACACGACCGTTGTTTCATTCGTAGGTCGTGAAAACATCTGCATGGAAGTCAGCGGATAGAATTCATATTTCATCGTCCAGGTCGAAAGAAGCAAAAGTGCAATCAACCAGGCTCGCACCGGTCCCCATCCCCACCAGGATGATTTCATGTCCTGTGCCGCAATTCGGACTTTCGCCCCCTGCAATGCAAACAGACTGCCCGCTTTTTGCAACAAGGGAGAAAAATCATAGAAGATCAGAGGTAGTATAAGCACATCGAAAAACAGAATATTCTGCAGCAACCAGATTCCCGTGTGCATACCGATAATAGCCAGCGGAAGAATACGGCGGGCCAATTTGGAAAACAGCAATAAAATGCAACTCATTTGCATCAGCATTGCCCCAATAGCCAAAGAAACGAAAAACCAATCGGGGAAATTCTCGAAATAAAGAGAGAGTCCGAAATCGAATTCCATTGGCTGCAAGGTTCCACCAAAGAGAATATTCTTGAAATTATTCGGGTTCAACCAGCCCAGGCCTCCGTTTCGGGCTTTGCTTAAGCCAGCCGCCGCGTAGGCAATGGCCAAAATGGACCAGGTGGCGTAACGGGCCCATCCATAACGCACAGTAGCCGTGTTGACATCGGGAACCGGTTTGCCAGTTCGTATTTTCCGCAGGCGGTCAACAGACCAGGCATCTCCACAAGGAGTGAAAGAGAGCACAAACAAAACATACATTGGCAACACGCCAGTATGATAGGGCCACGCATAGGAGCGTAATATTCCGGCCATCATCAAATACAAAAACGCTCCCAAAGGAACTGTTACACGAGTAAACAGGCCGACCATTGCCATCACGAGCGTTGCGATGGTGAGATAGTCCAGATATTGGAGAGCGGATTGACTGGCCAACATGGCCTCGAAGCCCGGGATCTTCATTAACAGCGAAAGAACTCCCACACCATGAAGCATGCTACGCGGTAACAGGGCGGAACTGGGAACATTTTCCCATAAAATACTTGTCAGAAGAATGGCTGAAACGAGCATACGGATACCGCCCAGTTGCAAAGGCGTTGCTTTCCCGACGCATCGGTCAAAAAACTTTTGGGATGTCAGCAGCATCCCAAATGCATAAAGCCCGATAAAAGAGGCTCCTGCAATTCCCATAAAACGGTACCAATACCAGTTATAGTAACTCGCTGGATGTTCGTGGCGATGCTTCATCATTTCGGTGATGTACTCGAACCCGGTCCCCGCGTGCGCCTGCCTGACAATATAGGGGCCAACCCAAACACCGATCATTACCCAGGCCAGGAGGCCGACGATAAAAGCGGCGGTCAAAAACTTGCGGATTTTTTCAGGAGTTATTTTTGATAGAATTGACATATCTCAATCTCCTTGCGAAACAGGTACATTTTTCAGAGCAGGACGATTCAAATTCCAAACCTGAGATGCGATCAGCGGAACGCAACAGACAGCCCAGCGCAGTAAAGATTTCATCGAAGCGGGATGAGCCCGCCACGCCTGCCAGAGAAACCGGCGGGCCAACTTCAACTGCCCGCAGCGAACTGCGTTCACGCCACCGATACTGTAGAACTGGCTCAATTTTTTGGGGTCTCTTTGAAACTGCTGATGATGTTCTGTGGTTATCAAATCAATCGCCTGAGCCAAACGCCGTGGATCACCTGCGAGCGTGCCGCCGTAATCGTTGATTTTCACCAAAGGCTCATCGATTGAAATCAATCGCCATGAATGCCTCTCGGCCCAGGCGGTCAGACGAATCGAAAACTCGGTGTGTTCGCAGAACTCAAGCCCCGCCCGATATCCACCCAATCGCATGAAGCAATCCCGCTTGATGGCGAAAGTCCCACTACGGATCAACATTGTCTGTTCATAATAGAGCTTCCCCTGTTTTCGAGGGGTTTCTGTGTGAGAAAGTTGACGGTCGCGATACCAATGGGCAGCACACGAAACAACTTCGGGGTAATCATACTGTCTGATCGCAGAGGCAAGTGATTCAACCCATTGCTCCCGTGCTTCATCATCACTGTCGAGAAAGAGGACATATTGCCCGTCCGCTTTTTCAACTCCCCGGTTCCTCGCAACCGATCGCCCCCGGTTTGGTTGATAGAAGTATTTCAGGCGGTCATCACCCAAAGATTCAATCATCTGTTTTGTGCCATCAGTTGAACCATCATCTATAATGACTACTTCAAATTCTGATACAGACTGTTTGCGTAATGACTCCAGAGAGCGTCTCAATAATTCCGCCCTGTTGAATGTGGGAATCACAATGCTGATAATGAGATCGGTCACCGTTTCCGTAGGCCCAGCTTTTCTCTCAGACCAAGCTGCTCTGTCCCGAACAATTCGTAACAAAACAAACTTTTCCAACTTCGCCAACGGACCGGGGATAGTTTGAGCATTGAGAAAATACGTTTTCTTCCTCGTGTGCGATTTCCCAACTGATAATATATTGCAGCTGAGTTACGATAGAAATTGAGCAGATGTCTTGGCGATTTACGCAAGACATCAAGATGCTTTGAAATCACACGGTCGAGCGATTCAGCACGTTGAATGGAAATGTCTGTGAGTTGTTCTCCAGCATGAAAATGATATTTCACCAAAACATCAGGAACGATTGTATATTTGTATTTCTTTCCCAAGCGGAAAAGTAAATCGGTATCCACGACAGAACTCAACTCTTCAGAAAATCCGCCGATCTCACGAAAGCAGGCGTTTCTGACCGTTAACCCGTAATTGGTGCCGACTGAAAGATACTGCAACTCCGGCTGTACACCACTCGGATCGTATTCTTGAAAAGTCGTCTCATCGACAATTTCTTCACCATGTTCCCTATCCCAAACCCGCTGAATTCCACACCAGCAAAAACCGGTCTCCTCGGAAGCTGCTTGTAACCGATCAAAAGTTTTGCTTAGAAAGTGTGGAAGAAATTCATCGTCGTCATCCAGAAAAGAAAGCCAGGTGCCTCGGGCATTTTGGATTCCAGTGTTCCTGGCAGCAGAAGCCCCTCTGCTTTGCTCATGCCGAAAGTAGATTATTCGATGGTCGCAAAAGTTTTCGATAACAGAAGCGATGTCCTTGTTTGAACCATCATCCACTACGATAATCTCATAATTCTCGAATGATTGCGTCAGGACGCTTTTTATCGCACGCTGTAACAGCTGCGGACGATTATAGGTCGGTATAATAATACTAAAATGGGGATTCTGATAATTCATTTAAAACAATGTTATTATGAAAAACTGGTTCGACAGTATTTCATTTCGTCTATTTACTCAAAGAAGCCGGCTTATGTAACAGATAGCAAGAACCAAGAATATAGTGTCGAACTGAACGAGGAAGCAGTTTTGAGAGTCGTTCTGTTCCCAGAAATCCGACCCGATGCCTGCACCAGTAACAGTGCATTGTCATCAAGATCAATTTGGCCCGCGTTGTCATCGAAACGGATGTTTTTTTTAGTAATGCCAGTTGGGCATTACGGGTACCGCGGAACAGGGATGGTCGAGAGAGTTGCTGGCGAATTTCCGCCTTGGCAGGATCCAATTGGGACAAGTGGAACTCGCGTGAAGCAGAGCCATCGCCCTGCCCCGCCCCTGTTCTGTTTTCACGGCGCAAATAAAACTCTTCATCCAATCTCGCAAAACTCCCAACAACGGACAACGCCCCCAACAGCGCAATATCCATTGCCCATGTATTCGGGAATCCCCCCAATGTTTTCAGTGCCCCGGTGCGCATCACTCCGTGGATCATGTGGCAACGCTTCAAATTCCAAAGAACATGCCGATAGCGGTTCACTTGAGTTTTCCCGCGTGTTTCGAGCTTGTCATCAACATGTTCCAACGTTTTTCCTTCTGCATCGATCATCCGACAGCGGGAATAGACAAGAACGACTTCGCTGTCTGATTCAAGAATTTCAACGGCATGGCTGATATATTCCGGCTGCCATAAATCGTGGTCTGCTGCCCACATGAAATATTCGCCTTGGGAATGGGAAAGCGCCAAGTTCCAGTTTTTAACGGCTCCAAGATTCTCATCATTGCGAAAATACCGAATTCGGGAATCTCTTTCGGCGTACTGCTGACATATTTCCGAAGAACCATCGGTCGAGGCATTGTCGGAAATAACCAGTTCAATATTCGGGTAATCCTGTACCAGCAATGAGTCGAGCGTTTCCCGCAGAAACGGCCCGGCATTGTAGACTGTCATCCCGATCGAAACCAACGGCTTCATTTATCGTATTCTCTTGACGAAACAGTTGGGCCAATAAGTTACCCGCTCGGTAATTTCCCCTTCGTTGAACGGAAAGACCGGTTCTTCGAGAATGAAATCATCATGGGCGGCAACAAACTCTTTCGCAGCCTGCTGTGGATTATTGAACTCCCAATCCGGTTCGGTTCGTGGTGCCCCGACAACATCCTGCATGATGCCATCCATTGCCAGAATGTAGGAACCAACACTCACAATGGAGCTGTACGCTTCCAACTCTGCCAGAACATGCTCGCGGGTGTGGCAGCCATCCAAACAGACAAGCACCGTTTCGCCAGGAGAAATCCGGGCACGAACCTGCTCGATAATCTCTGATCCAATCGAATTCCCTTCAAACATCGTAATTCGGGAAGAGAGTGGATGCTCCTCGATTGCCTTTCGATTGTGTGGACGAATTTCGATATCAACGCCGATCACCCGCCCCTTGCCGATCAACTGACACAAACTGGCTGAATAAATCAATGAACCGCCATGAGCAATGCCAATTTCAACAATCACATCCGGCTTTAGTCGATAAACCAGTTCCTGAAACCGGAGCATGTCATCAGGAAGTTGAATAATCGGCCGTCCCAGCCAGGTGAAGCTGTAAACGTATTTTGCATCCCAACCGGAACGAAGCCACAATTTGCTTAAGATTCGAAAGCCTTCCGGACTGCCGATCGGTACCTGTCGCTTCCCCTGTTGTTCATCTTCGATAATTATCGTCTCGCCATCGATGGCAATCATTTACGGCTCTCCCAATATTCGATTGCTGCCCGTTTCAATGTTGTATAATCATTCCGGTGATAAATTTCTGCCAATTCCGCCTTCGCGATATCCGGTACGATTTCAGCATGCACTCCATTCAAATCAACATAAGCCGATTCATATGGTGGATACCAAAACGCTCTTGCTGTTCTTTGGATCTCTTCTTCGGTCAAATTTGCATCAATATCAATCCGTTTCAAAGGCATAAATTCATCGTGCGACAGGTAACGCATCTTTTCAGGGTCCTGCTCTTCGTACGGCAGGGCATCTCCCGATTCCGCCATCGTCATAAAATCCATAAACAATCGAACCATCTCCTGCTGAGCTTTTGCTTCAAGTGACAAGGCCGTCTCTTCGGAGGCATCAATTGGAAATCGCCGCACTTTGAAAATCGGTCCGGTATCGAAATCATCATCCATATAATGACACGTGCAACCATATTCTGTCGCATTTTCCAAAATGGCGATATTGTAAAAAGCCCAGCCCCCATATTCTGGCAACGGCCCGGCATGAAAGTTGACGGCTGCCCGTTCCGCCAACGCAATCACGTCACTTTTGACCAAATAGCGAAACATGTAACTGATGACGAAATCGACCTGTTCATCGCGAGGGAGCTCATTTTGCGTGTAGACAGGAAGCCCCTTTCCAACCGCAAATTCTTCCAGAGTTGGTCCTTGCACCCAGGGATGTGTCCGTGAACGGGAAACAACAACCGCGCGCACCTCCCACCCCCGTTCCAACATGGTCGAAAGAGCAACCACGCTGCCCGGTTTCGAGCCCATTAATATGACCGATGGTCTATCCACAGTCAAATTGCCTCACTGCATTGCACACTCGCTGCACCGATTCTTCAGTCATGTGAGAGTGCAGAGGGAGCGAGAGAATTTCATGCCCGACCTGCTCGGTCACACTTAAATCGCCATGGCGACAGTCCTTGAACAATTCAAACCAATGCCCCGGTTGCCAATGAATGCCAGTATCAACCCCGTGCTGCGAAAGATGTTCTCGAAACGACTCCCGCAGTTCTTTGGGCACACGAATGTAATACAGGAACGGTGTCACATCCGAAAAATCGGTTTCGGGAGTCCGAACAAATGGAACATCCTCCAACAGGCGGTTGTAAAGGATGCCTGACTGCTGTCGTGTGATCGAAATGCTCTCCATTTTTTCCAACTGCTTCAATCCTACCGCCGCATGCAAATTCGCCATATGATACCGAAATCCCAATCGTTGCACCCCGTACGTCCAGGCTCGAGAATTCTGATACATCACCTGAGAAGGTTGCCCCATACCAATGAGACGCATCTCGCGCAGTTGCTCCGCTTCCTCCTCCGTTTTGACGATCAATGCACCTCCATCAATGCAGGTGATCGTCTTGACTGGATCGAAACTGAACATCGTCATATCTGAAAAGCTGCCCACAGGCCTACCAAGATATTTCGACCCGAATGAATGAGCCGCATCGTGTAAAACGCGAATACCATGCCGCTGGGCAAACTCGGCAACCGCCCCGTGATCGCACAACAGACAATCATAATCCATCGCGATGAGTGCCTTGGTATCGGGTGAAACCAGTTCTTCCGCCTTATTCAAATCGATGCAGAGTGTTGTTTCGTCAATATCACAAAAAACAGGTTTGGCCCCGGTTGCCAGAATCGCCTGGAAATCTGCAATATTGTTGAACGAAGGAGTGATCACTTCATCTCCCGGTTGCAAACCTGCCAGCAGTAATCCCAGATGGATTGCCGCATGTCCCGTACTTAACGCGACGACATGACGATTGTTCAATTCCAAATAGTCGCTCAGGGCCTGCTCAAACTGCCCCACATAACTTCCCATCCCGAGCCACCCCAACTCCATCGCCTCCACACAAGCCTGAATCTCTTCCTCCTCCAATAAAGGCTTGAAAACCGGAATGGTATCGAGTTGAGCAGGAGAGATTGTTGACTGTGCTTTCGTCATGTTTACTTCTTGTACCGTAGAAAAACGAACTTGCTGTTTTAACCCAACTATATGGATAGACCAATAGCCCCTATAGAGATTTTCACAATCAGACGATCTCTACATCAGGAATCGGAATGATGAACTTGCCGCCCCGATTGAGATACTCCTGCTGTTGCTGAAGAATCTCCTCACGAAAATTCCAGGTCAATAGCAGCACGAAATCGGGCATTTGCTCCAGTAACGATTCAACGCCAACGATCGGAATGTGGGTTCCTGGCGTATAATGCCCCTGTTTAACAGTGCTGCGATCTGCAATGAAATCGATTTCATCGGCCCCTATTCCAAAATAATTGAGCAGCGTACTCCCCTTCGCAGAAGCGCCATACGCAGCGATTCGCTTTCCATTTGAACGCAGTTGAAAAATCATCTCTCGCAATCTGTTTTTCAGGCCATCTACTTTCTCAGCAAAACTGCTGTAGAATTGGGACTCTCGCACCCCGTGATCTGCCTCCTTTTCGAGCAGTGCATTGACCGATTCTCGACGCTCAACATGACCGGTTTTTCCGGCCCAGATTCGCAACGAGCCGCCGTGAATCGGCACGCGAAACAGGTCGTAAATCATCAATCCATGACGCTGAAAAAGTTGATCCAGTGCTGTGATACTGAAATAGCAGAGGTGTTCATGATAGATTGTATCAAACTCGCAATGTTCGATCAGATCCAGAAGATACGGCGCTTCGATGGAAACCAGACCATTCTGAACCAATATCATTTCAATGCCCTGCACAAATCCGTTCAGATCCGATACGTGAGCCAGCACATTGTTACCAAAGAAAACATCCGCCTTTTTGCCCGAATCGAGAAATTTCCGGGCATAGTCCGTTCCAAAAAATTCATTGTCAGTTGGAATTCCATTTTCACGAGCAACCTCCACAATGTTTGTAGCCGGTTCAACACCGAGAACGGGTATCCCCTGCTCTACAAAATTTTTCAGCAGGTAACCATCGTTGCTGGCTGCTTCAACCACCAGGCTTTCCGCACTGAGCGGCTTTTCGAGCATGACAGATTGAGCCAATTCCGATGCGTGCCTGAGCATGGTCTCCGAAAAACTGGAAAAGTAAAGATAGTCCCGAAACAGGATCTCGGGAGCGACTGTTTCCGTAATTTGCACTAGTGAACAATTCCCGCAGAAAACAAGTTCCAACGGAAAACGCAATTCCGGTTCACCGAATTGATCCTGTTTCAACAAACGATTCGCTAGTGGGGTCCGCCCCAGATCAAGGATACCCGACAAACTCTCGGAACCACACGATCGGCAAGCAGTTCGTGTACCAACGGTTTCTGTGCTGCTAACGCTCAATTTCTTCGCACCTTACGAAACGATTAAAAAAACAATCCCGGTTTCAACGACAAAAAATCTCGGCTGTGCACGATCACCCATCCCCCTGTCCCGCCCGCACGAAAGGTGAGAGCCTTTCCCGGGTGCTCCCCAAAGCGGAGATTGTCCAGGGCAGTTTTTTTTCCGAGGCATCCTCGACGTACTGTTCCAACTGCTGTTCTGTCAGCAGCCTGTCACGTTCGGAATAATCGCGATACCAATGGACAGTATGCTTGATTGTCTGTTCCAATTCCCAAACTTGTGACCACCCGAGTTCACGATTCGCCTTACCGCTTTGTAAAGCCAGAAAGCTGGCTTCATGCTTCTGATGTTTGGCTCCCGCCTGCTGTTCGAATTGAATGGCAGACCACTCACTCCGGGCCCATGCAGCAATGGTTCCTACGTCATGCATAACCGATTTTGCAGGCCCAAAATTCCAGGCTGCCTCAAACAAATGCTTCTTTTCAATCAACCGTTGGCCCAACATCAGATAGCCGGCCAACGGCTCCAGGACGTGCTGCCAAGGCCGTACGGAATGAGGATTCCGGATCAATACCGGTTTGCTCGTGACCGCAGACCGAATCAAATCCGGAATCAGGCGATTATCGGACCAATCCCCTCCCCCGATCACATTTCCCGCTCGCGCTGTTGCCGAGAAGATGCGGCCTTCCTGCTGGAAGAATGAGCGGCGATAGGAACTGGTCAGGATTTCGGAACAGGCCTTCGAAGAACTGTAGGGATCGTGTCCTCCCAAACGGTCTTCTTCGCAGCAGCCCTGTGGTGTGGTTTCAATATCTTCATAAACTTTGTCTGTTGTTACATTGACCAGAGCAACAACAGATTGCGTTTCCCGGACTGATTCCAGGAGCTGCAAGGTCCCCATCACATTGACATCGTACGTTTCCAGTGGATCCTCATACGAAGAAAGAACCAACGGTTGGGCCGCCAGATGGAAAACGATTTCTGGTTGATACTTTGCCATCACCTCCTGAAGGCGTTGGCGATCACGAATGTCACCGAACTCCTGGATCATCTTGAGGCGAAGATCACGGGAATGTGAACTGTTTTTGCAGCAGGCAGTCGAAAAACCGATAACTTCCGCTCCAAGACGCTTCAACCACAGGCAGAGCCACGCTCCCTTGAACCCGGAATGACCGGTAACAAGAACCTTGCGGCCTTCGTAGCAGCTGTTGAACAGTCTATTCATCAAAATCCGATCTACTCAAGCCAGTGGAATGAATCCCATCTCGACGTCTATTAAGGCGGCTCTCAAAGAAGTACATCTCGGTACATCGTCTGCGTTAATGTAAACCGACAGATATTTCTGTTCTCCGTCCGCTGTTTTCACCAGACTGCTTCTGGGAATCCGACCTGTCCCAGACTTTCCATGGAGCCTTTCCGGTCTGCCAATATTCTTCGAGAATCCTCAACTCCCGGATCGTATCCATACATTGCCAGAAACCTTCATGTCGATAGGCGAACAATTCGTTCTGTTCAGTCAGATGCTCCAACGGTTCTTTTTCCCATGAAGTCCCATCTCCAGCGATGCAGTCGATAACGGATGGTTCAAGAATAAAATAGCCACCGTTGATCCAGCCTTCTCCAATTTGTGGTTTTTCCGTAAACGATTCGACACGATCACCATCAAAAACAATTCCTCCAAAACGGGCTGGCGGGCGAACCGCGGTGACTGTGGCAAGATGACCATGATCCTCATGAAAAAGTTGCAACCGGTTGATATCGACATCACTCACACCGTCACCATAAGTGAGCAGAAAAGTCTCATTCCCGATAACGGATTGCAATCGCTTCACCCGACCGCCGGTCATCGTGTGGGCACCGGTATCAACCAGATGTAAAATCCAGTCTTCCGAAGCCGCTTTTTGACGAAAGACATCGCCGGTACGCAAGTCGATCGTACAATTGCTGTTCAACTGGGCGTAATGCAAAAAATATCTCTTGATGACTTCCGATTTATACCCCAATGCAAGAATGAATTCGTTAATTCCATAGCAGGAAAGATGCTTCATGATATGCCAAATGATGGGGCGCCCACCAATTTCGACCATCGGTTTGGGAACCACTTCGGTCTGTTCAGCCAACCGGGTACCCAAGCCACCTGCCAGAATAACTGCTTTCACGTCATGCAACCTTTACTGTTTTCCGATAACTTCTTCGATGGGCTGTGGTGCTAATACATCTGTAGTCCACTCCAGAAGTGGACGGACCGCTCCGGGGATGCTTCCGGCGAATTCCCCACGCGCAGAATTTTCGCGCATATCATCCACCACTTCAAAAGCCACGGCATCCCTCTCATTGAAATGAATTTGCAGCGGGCTCATCGTACTCAACGCAACCGCGATGATATGGGTTCCTTCTGTGAGCAGGTTTCCCGGAATTGTCGCCCTGGAGCGATAGATACCACGTTCTCTCGTTCGCCCTCTCCATTCAGGGCTGGTATCACGGGCTGTAAAAACACAGGCCCCTTCTGCATGAAGAACAGAAAAGTTGGGGACCAGCACATGCCCGGGTTCTGTCACTTCAAATTCTATTTCAATATCGATCGGTTCCGAGATTACACATGAACTGGAGGGCTCATTTCGTGAATTGTAAACAGCCACACTTCTCAAATTTGCGATCTGGTTCCCCGGTCGAGACTGGACGTCATCCCAACTCCGCTTTGCAGTCGTGCCCAAACCCGAAAGGAGATAACGCCCCACCACTTCGTCGGGAGAACCGTCTTCAATAACCCTACCCTCATCCAGCAAGATCACACGTTGACAAAGCCGGGTAATAGAGGGCATATTGTGTGAAACGAACAAAACCGTACGCCCCTGCTTCCCGACATCTTCCATGCGATCCAGACACCGCTTCTGAAACGCAGCATCTCCCACGGCAAGCACCTCATCGACAATCAATATTTCTGGTTCTAAGTGAGCTGCAACCGAAAACGCCAGGCGGACATACATCCCGCTGGAATATCGTTTAACCGGCGTATCCAGGAATTTTTCAACTTCCGAGAAAGCAACGATTTCATCGAATTTCCCCAGGATCTCTTTACGGGACATTCCCAGAATTGCTCCGTTGAGCAAAATATTCTCCCGCCCGGACAGTTCTGGATGAAATCCGGTTCCGACTTCAAGCAAACTCCCGATGCGACCATACAAATCAACCTTCCCTGTTGTTGGCGGAGTAATACGGCTGAGAACTTTCAGCAAGGTTGATTTTCCCGCCCCGTTGCGTCCAATAATCCCAACCGTTTCGCCGGGCTTCACCTCAAAACTGATCCCACGAATCGCCCAGAACTCCTGCGTATTTCCCAAGGCGGCTCCCTCTTTCAGGGCGCGCACCCGGGATGTGAAAAAGTCTGATACTTCTTCGCGCAAGCTGCGATACCGATAACGGCCGTTATTGCCCGTGTTATTTATGCGGTAACACTTACCGATATCATCAACAACAATACTCGATTGTAATCTGTTCATTTCGGAATTATTTCAGCAACCGGCCAACAGGCGATTCGTTGCGTGAAATCGACACTAAATAATATCTGCAAATCGTGTTTCCACGAATCGAAAGT
>JALWSL010000308.1:5561-6526 GCA_027080405.1 Planctomycetaceae bacterium | reverse complement strand
CACTGCGAATATGGTTGAGGAGAGGCGACAGCAGGCGCGGCCAGGGAACGCAACGCGACCGTCACCAGGAAAACGGCCCTCCTGATCGGCCTGGTGTTGAAGACGTCTGTGATATCCAGTGTTGCGGTCAGTTGATCGGTTTCTTCAAGCGTTCTCGCCAGCATCGCCTGGGTCAACAGGGGATCGGTCTGGCTTTGCTGGGCGCGTTCGGCTGTTTCCACCGCAGTAATCAGGCGGTCGTTCAATTCCGGAAATCGTTTTTCCAGAAGCAGGGCCAGCGCTCGCCGTTTCAAGCGGATAAACAGTTGCCAGATGACCGTTTGAAAAAAAACTCCCAGTAAAAGGGCGAGCCCGATGACAATAATCGCCAGACGCACTCCCGAGGGCAGTTCCAGCTTCGTCATTGAAAACCAGGCGGATTCAATCGCCAGGCTGATCCAGAAAACAAGAACGGCGCAGGTCATAAAAACGGCAACGCCACGCAACAGCACATACCGTCGAATGGCGGAACGCAACTTCGACAACAGGGCGTCAATGTGTTCAGGAAGTGTCAGATTCATACCGATGCATCTCGATGTAAAACGGAAACAGACTCAGATTCGATGTTACCTTCGGGTTCGATGTTGAAAGGTTGTAGACCGACCGGGAGGTCTCTGCCTGAACGACGGAGGCGGTCACAGAAAATTCAATTCAGGCCCATTTCATGCCAGTTTCAATAGTTTACGAATCAGCCATTCAAGACCGAAAAGGGTCACAATACAACACATCAGCCAGGTACGATCCCATAACGTGTTGATCTGCTCTCCCAGTAAAAACTGTTCACTTGAATTGGGCAGGTGTTTGACGATCAATTCAGCCTGTTTCAAGGGTTGGTATTCTCCGCCGGTCTGTGCCACCAGGGATTGCAACTGTCTGACATTTTGACGCAGATCCCTGCTTTCCAGATTCGGCAGTTCAACACGAAC
>JALWSL010000308.1:0-5551 GCA_027080405.1 Planctomycetaceae bacterium | reverse complement strand
GACATGATTGGTCCCCGGTATTCTCAGTCGTATTTGATACCTTCCCGGTTGGCTTCCACGAATTTCCCCCACATACCTTCCCGGTTGGGTCGGCGTGGGACGCAGTTTCGGTTGAGGCACGAGCAGACGGCCGTCGGGCTGTTCGACTTCAATTTGAATGTTTTGTGCCGAGTACGGTTCGAATTCGGCATCGAGCAGGCGGGCACGAATTTTAATCGTTTCACCCAGAGAAAGGGACTGCTGATCGACAATCAGGGTTCCTCGAGGGTTGCCCCGTCGCATGCGATTCTGGGCGGCTTCACGGGAAAGGCGGGTCCAGAATCGTTCGAAGTATTTCGGATCCTCTGCACGCAAGCGGTAAAATTCGGAAGAGCCGATGTAAAACGTCCGCCCCTGACCATAAAACTGGCTTGCGAGCAAAATGGGCGGTTCCGATTCTGTCAATTCGCCCACTCCGCCGGCATAGGCGTAAACGCTGGCTCCGGTTTTGGCACCGGTTGTTGGATAGAATCGATAAAATCCGGGGAATTCTTCCCAGAATTTTCGGCTTGTTTCCGGGTCTTCGGTAATTTGCAATAAAGGGGAAGAAAGTCCTTCGGGGGTCAATACGAACGGACGGACCTGCACCGAGGCACTGACCATATCAATGCCGGGCAGAATGGTATCAAGAAAAACCGGATGCAGATAAAGGATCTTCGGCAACGTATCCTGGGAATTGGCCAGCAGCGGCGTGTTGATGTCACCGGCAACGAAAACGGCTCCTCCTCCCTCATCGCTGACCCACTGTTCAAACAGCGTTCGCGACTCTTCCGGAACCGCGTGCCAATCGGGATCGAAGCAGATAATGACATCGTACTCGTACAGTTCCGATTTCTCTTTGGGGAATTCGAACAGCATATTATCGACATCCTGCGAAACCCCGACTCCTCCCGTTTGCAGAATCGCATCGATGTCGAACCCCGGGTTGCGACTGATCGCCCCGCACAAAAAACGGTAATCCCAGGAAGGCCCGCCCGCAAAGACAAGCACTTTCACGGGGCGTTCGAACGCATTGATGGAGACGAGACGCTGGTTGTCCCCGGTCTTGATTTCCCTGATTGAGGAAGATGTCGAAACTCGCACCGTGTAATCGAACTTTCCCTGTTCGGTCGGCGTACGCGGAAATGCGATCTGTACCGGAACCTGATCCTCGAGCAGTTCGATCTCTTTTTGATCAACGACAACCGGTTCCGAATCGCTTCCCTGTTCCTGCTCCAACAGTTCCACTGTCACCGGGCGCCCCGTCAGGCCCTGACCACGAATGTAGGCTTCGATGTCAAAAGGATCCCCCAGTTGCACATTCCGGGGAGCAACCAGTTTGGCGACTTCCAGATTCACCGGCGGCTTCAGGCCCCCGGTCCCCAATGCAAACAGACGGACTTTCAATTGACGGGCGATATCATTCGAACTTTGTACGTCCGCCCCGGCGTTGCCCCCTCCATCGGAAATGACGACAATTCCAGCCAGCGTCCGCCCGTTCATCTCACGCATCAGTTGAATAACCGATTCGCCAAGTCTGGTCTCTTCGCCGACGGGTCGGAAAACTTCTTTCCAGTCGGGGAGTTGGACTGTCCGGCTTTCCATTTCTTTGCGGGAATTCTGCCCTGTTTCTGTCTTGTCGGCTTTGCCTTCAACGACTTTATCGGCGGACGGATTGTCCCCCAGTTTGGGAAGTGTTGCAATGCGGGAGGAAAGGGATTTATCGAAGGTATAAATCGAGACTTCGTGTGATTTTCTCAGTTCATCCAGCCAGGGCTGATTTTGAACCAGATCCACAACACGATCGAAACGGGTCGGCCTGTTCGAAGGGGAAGAACTGCTGTTTTCTCCCGGATCATCGGCAGGATTCTGCATCGAGGAGGAAACATCGACCAGAACAGCAACGCGGGAGGCCCGTTCTGCCCATGTCTGGGTTCGGGTACGGGGATCGAAAAAGACAATCAGCAGTCCGATGATCGCTGCCAAACGCAACGCCGGGAGAAGAATTCGCCAGCCGAGTGATAATGTTTTCGTGTCCCGACGGTACATCTCGATCATCGAAGCAACCAGCAGAACAACAACGGCGGATAACAGCGCCCATTCTGTCGCTGTTTCCGGAAGAGACCATTCCGTAAACCGGATGGCTGATTGTGCCAGAACCAATTCAGATATTCCCGAAAAATTCATGAAAAGTTACCTCCCTGAAAAACCGGTGAGGGAGATTGTTTCGCTTCGCTGCCCGGCCCGGAATTTCCCTGAAGGGCATTGCCGCCCGAACGGCCTCCCGCCAGAACGGGCTGAGATGGCTGACTGTGAAAACTGAGCCGGTAAGCCAGTGCCTGTTCTGCGATCAGTATCAGCACCAACAGCAACAGAAGCAAGGTGCGCAGTTCACGGCCGGGGTCCTCTCTCTTGATTCCCTGGAGTTTTCCGTAATCCTGGACGATGACGGACGGAATCGATGAGAGTTTCGAGCGTAATTCGGAAGAAGAAGTTGTTTCCAGCTGCCCTTCTTCCGCCGGTACATTGAAAGCGTAGAGCGTCGTTGTTGTTTCACGGGCCAGATTTTCGCGTTCCACACGATAGACCCCCGGAAACTGTGTCGCATGAAAAACTGCCTGTAACAGGGGGGGCTGTTTTGAATTTTCCCGTTGGCCCGACTGTTGGCCGGACTGTTGACCAGATTGCTGCCCAGATTGGCCGACGGGAGATTGCTCTTCGGCAGTGGCGAGGATGACGACTGAAGAAAGCCCCAAACCTTCAGGAGGAGTGAAACGGACTTCCGGCGTGTAAACCGAAGGATTGACCTGAATCACCAGCGGTTCTGCGATCTGAAAGGCAGGGCGGAGATGCCTGCGGGAACCGAGGTATTTGACCAACTCCAGATGAAAAACGGTGAAACCGGGGGCATTGACATCGAAAGGCCAATTGTTCCAGCGTTTCGAATGTTCCGGGTTCATTGGCCCGGCTGAGGTGAGAGAGACGAAGATTCGCCCTTCTCCCAGACGGGACTCCACAAAAAGCGGTGCCTGATTACGCAATTTCCCGATCAAATGTGCCTGCCCCACCAATCCGGAACCGTCAGAGGTATCGACGGGGAAGTAACGGTAGATATTGATGAAGTTCGCCAGCAATCCGTTTTCCGCGTTCAGGATCTCGAACAGGGGATGGTCATTCAGAATCAGGTCAGGCCCCGGATTGGTTTCATCCGCCCGCTCCAGTTCGACCGGCGAGGGGGAAATCAGAACCGGGAAAAGGGACTGGAAATCGGAGTTCCGGTTTGTTTTCTTTTCGTCTGTTTTGTCTGAGTCTGTTTTGTCTGAGTCTGTTTGATTCGAATCAGGCGACCGTTTCTCGTTAGCGTCCAAACGGTTTTTGCGGGCAAGTTGACGGTAGAACGAGGCATCTACTTTATCGCCCATGAACCAGGCGATTCCGCCCCCCTGTTTGACATAATCGCTGAGCAGTTTCAGGGCTTCGGTGGACAGACGCGGTACGTTTAGCAGATAGATGGCGCTGAATGCTGCCAAATCCTGATCCCGCAAATCTTCCGCCCGCACAATACTGGCTTCTATTCCGGTAATACCTGGATCAGCCGAAAGGGCATCGGCGATGTATTGCGATTCGGAGGTCGAATCACTGCCGTCGGCGATCAGTACCCGCTGGACTTGTGGAAGATTCAACGCGATGTAGCGGGAGTTATCCGCTTCGAGGGAGTCCGCGGGAATCTGGACAGCGATCGAATGTTCGCCCGGCGTGGTGATGGTCACTTCGAACGATTCTGCGACTGTTTCTCCTGAGTTGATTTTCGGTATTGTAATCGCCTGTGGAATCGGCTCTCCATCCACGAGTACCCGCACCGCGATATTCTCTGCCAGTGATTCACCAAAGTTGGTGATTTGTGCCGTCAGCTCAACGGGAACCATGACCGCCGCGGTGTGCAACTCTCCTCCGAATGAGGTCACTGCAAGATTTTGATGTCTGTTCGGAACCGCCGGGATCAGATTGACCGCGCGATGATCGCCCGCCAACGCTTCGATATCTGAAACCAATGTCGGGGAGTCTCCCCATTCAGGCTGACGGAAATCGGAGATCACATGAATGATCGTATTTTCTTCATTTCCCGCGGAAAGAACCCGTTCGATCGCGGAAAAGGTATCTGTCCATTGTACCTGTGCGTAACTGCAGTCCCGTTGCATCGTCTCCAGTTTGTCCTCGAGTTCGCCCAGCAGTGAGAGATCGATTTCCCGTCGTGTGAAATTCGAAGGAGTCCGATCGGGATGCGATGTCTGCATCAGGGTCAGAGTGTGAATCCCATCCTGATTGGCCATTTCCGAAGCGATTCGTTTCACCGCTTTCAAGCCTTCCTGCCAGGCCGAGGTTTCCCCCCAGCGATCCCGCATCGAACCGGAATCATCAAGCACTACAAGATGATGCGTTTGCGGCCTTTCCAACAGTGAGAGTTGCGAAGGGTCGAGAATCAATCGGGCAAACAGGGCGACAATCCCAAGCACAAGCAGGATGCGCAGAAGCAGCAACAGCAACTGTTCGATCAGGATTCTTCTGCGATTTTGCTGCTGCGACTGAAGCAGGAATTCCATCGCGGCGAAACGCACCTTGCGGTAGCGCAACCGGTTGATCAGATGAATGATAATCGGTACCGCGATCAGGGCTGCACCGCCGGCGGCCATCGCGGGATGAATAAATAATTGTGAAAGCCAGGTCATCATATGTTATCGTCTTTTTCTTTCCGGGGTTCTGTCCGGGAAAGATTGCATTCAGCCCCTTCTCATGCCGATGCGGTGTTTCAGATAATGGGAAAGAGCGGCGTCGATATGCTCACTGGTTAAAATTACCTTGTAATCGATGACGTGCCCTGCGCAGAACCGGCGTATTTCCGTCAGATATTGCCGCATCGCTTCCAGATAATCATCTCTGAGGCCTCGTGGATCACAGACCAACTCGCCTGTTTCTTCCAGTCCTTCAAATTTCGTGGTTCCGGAATAATCGAAGTTCACTTCCTGATCGTCAAGCACATGGAACAGCATGACATCGTGTCCGCGCAACCTTAACAGTTTCAATCCCTTGAACAGTTCTTCGCGATCGGTGAACAGATCGGAAACGAGAATGACCAGACCTCGGCGGACGCGCTGTTCGGCTGTCTGTTTCAGGATATCGAACAGGCCTGTTTTACTGTTGCCTGGTGTTGTTTGAACCAGGGTTTCCAGAATGGAATGCAAATGCGTGTGCTTGCTGCGAAACGGGAGAGTTGTCTGTACCTGTTCATCGAACGTGACCAGTCCGACGGAATCCTGTTGGCGCAACAGCAGATAGGCCATTGCCGCCGTCAATTGAGTACCGTAATCGAACTTGCTAAGCGCTCCCGAACCAAACGACATCGATTCGCTGACGTCCAGAAGGAGTGAGGCTCTCAGATTCGTCTCTTCTTCGTACTGCTTGATGTAAACCTTGTCTGTTTTTGAAAAAACCTTCCAATCGATGCGGCGCACATCGTCCCCGGGAGCGTATTCGC
>JALWSL010000307.1 GCA_027080405.1 Planctomycetaceae bacterium | reverse complement strand
ACATCAGCCATTTCCGACATCCTTTTTAATTTGTTTTGTATCAGGCGTAAGGTGCGTTGCAACGCACCAGGACAACGAGAAGGCAAACACTCTGGTGAAAACGCCTCATGACAACCGGAACAGGAAAACAGGAATCACTCTCTGCGTAACGAAACAACGGGGTGCATACTGGCTGCTCTGCGGGCAGGAAAAATCGAGGCAAGAACCGCGATGAGCATTGCTCCCAGAGCAACGGAAATAATCATCGATGGCTGCACCATCGTCGGGATTTCCGGGAAGTAGTAGATCGTTTCGTCAAACACCTTTCGCCCGGTCAGATAGGTCAGGACTTCCTCGATTTCATTGATGTAATGGACAAACAGAAGTCCAAGGATCACCCCGGCTCCACTGCCGACAACACCAAGTGCCAGACCGTAGGAGAGAAAGATCGACATGATGCCCGATGAACTTGCTCCCAGTGATTTCAGGATGCCGATATCGCGTGTTTTCTCAACGACAATCATGTAAAAGATCGCCAAAATGCCGAACCCGGCCACCGCGATGATCAAAAAAAGCAACACGTTCAAAATGGCCGATTCGATTTCAACAGCAGCCAGCAACGGGCCCTGTTTCTGTTCCCAGGTTCGGACGGAAAACTGATCCGATGGAAAAACAGATTTCAAATGCTCGACAACCACCTGGGATTGATCAGGATCTTTCAGCTTGATATGCAGCGAAGTGATCGCCTTCTTGCCTGTGACAGGAGAAATCATCCCGCGAACTTTCTGCAGTTCTTCCAGGTTGCAGAATACCAGATTGCTGTCGTATTCGGTCATGCCACTTTTGAAAACATCGACGATTGTCGCCAGATAGGGAGCATGTTCCGGAGGACGTCCAGCCGTCACGGTGCTGATACGGACATCATCGCCCGGCTTGGCCATCATCATCATTTTCATCTCGCCGGTCTCGGGATCCTTGTAAGGGTAACTGATTAAACCGATGCCGACATAAATCCGACCATCCATCAACGCATAGGGATCGCTCTCCTCTTTTTTCTGCGGCGCGTTGTTGTCGAATGGATTCACAAACGGGGAAGCCGGAAGTTCATCGCCAGTCGGTTCCGAAACAGGAACTCCATCAATGACGGTTTCGGAATGCTGCTCCGCGGCTACTGTCTGTATTTCCGTTTTGCTTTCCTCCCCGGAAACAAATCCTTCCTCCCTTTTTTCCGCTTCCTCCCGATCCAGTGCGGCCAGTTGTTCCTGATACCATTTCTGGCGGTCTATCTTGTCCCGACGATATTCCATCGCTTCGGGGGAAAGGTTCCAGTTCGGAACTTCGTTTGGCTTCCTTAACGATTTTCTGACGAGTTTGCCATTTTTGTAAATCGGGTGATAGCTGTCGAGAAAGTCCCGCAAAGGGCCGACTTTTGCCTTTCCGGCCGGGTCGATACCAATCAGCGTAATCGGTTTGGTGATCCATTGGCCGGCAAAATTGAAGTTGAGCATGCCATACACTTCCACTGTGGGAGTGATCGCTTCGATGTAGCCCCCCGCGACTTCATTCGCAAGGCGAATTTGCAAATCGGCATCTGCAACGCCGTCCAGGCTATGCGATTCAATCACAACATCGGCCAGCAGGCCATGAATCCGTTCCTGCATCTGCCCGGAGAAGCCGGACATCACACTGTTGACAACGATCATCGTCGCCACACCGAGCATCACGCTGATCACACTCGCCAATGCGATAAAACGGGTGCGCAGATAACGCTGACAAATCAGAAACTTATACATTCTGCCAGTCCTTTGGCTAAGAAGAATCCGTTCGGGATGGAGATTTCGGAAGTGTTGTAGCAGGAAACCGCCATTATGTCGAGTCGTGATTCTCCATTCTGCAAATTGCCTGAATTCCAGTTGGAAAAGGGAATATTCCAGCGAATAAAACAGCAAAAAAAGATTCAGGCGAATCCAGTATCACCTGAATCAGAGAGAAAGGCCGAGCTGTTTTACCCTTCGCAGAATTCCTATTTTTTCTTTTTCGCAGCCACCTTTTTCTTCGCCTGGGCAAGCCCCTTGGCAATGGTGTCTGCCATATCGGCAGCATCCAGCTTGTTCAATACTTCGAACGCGACGGAAAGAACCCGTTTGGTTTCAGCCACGTTGATCTTTGTTTTATCTGTGTCAACCAGACGGGAAACCTCGTTGTAGTAGTCCGTTAATTTCATTTTTCATCCTTACATCTTGAAACTGGAAAATGACAAGAAGCAGTCAGACTGCCCTGTTGAAAACACCGCGACAAACTGGCCTGATCGGATGGAAGCAGTGTAATCAACGATCATTTGCCTTGCGGCTTGTATCTGTTTGCGTTGTATCTGTTTGCAACCGCGACTATCAGAGTGAATCATCCGTGCCGGGTCAATCCGAGTATCAAAAAAATTGGAAACTGCCTGAAAAGAAACTGTCTGAAAAACAGAGAGGAATCAGAAACCCGATTGACCGGCAGGAAAACTGTTTTTCAGTTGCTGGTGTCGATAATAGAAACCATCTTCAAGGGATTCGAGAATTCGATCTTCCGACATCATCAAACCGATCAGACCACCGGGTGGCTTGAATTCGATAACATCCCTGATGTTTGTCGATCCCGTTTGGGTCGCAGTGAAATGATGTGAGTGCTTCCAGAGTGGCAACGGCCCGACGATCAATTCTTCAACGAACAGATGTGGCTCATCGAAATGCGTAATCCGATGGGTGAATTCCTGAATCTGCCCCATCGTCTGTACTGCAAAACGGACTTCGCAGCCATCAGAATATCTCTCGGGGGTCTCCAGAAACTTCAGACCCATCTCGGGGGGGCTGATCGCCTTGATATTGACCGGTTGAATGAGGAAATCAAAAAGTTCCCCGACTGGTGCCGGGATATCCACCTCTGTCTCAAAAACAGCCATGTTTTCCTGTTTCGCAAAAAAATTGATGTCAAGTTTCCATCTTCTTGATGAAGCTGTCGCAACCCGGTCGTTTACGATGTGTTTCAGCATTGGTATTGCGGTATTGCAACGGCCGCCATAATAACATCTGCTCCTGCTTTCAAACAACATCGTCTCTCCAAACAACTCGTGACAGATACGCGTCAGTTGGCAACAGGTCGTGCAAGCAACAGGCTGTGTAAGCAACAGGCCGCACGAAAGGTCAACCGAAAAGTTCTGCAAGTCTGTCCGATGAAGATTAAAAGAGGCGATTATACCCGTTCAAGGCGGCTACCCGGTAAGCTTCTGCCATCGTTGGGTAATTGAAGGTTGTGTTCATGAAATACTTCAAACTGTTGGCACTACCCTGCTGCGACATAATCGCCTGACCGATGTGAATGATTTCGGTCGCATTGGCTCCGAAACAGTGAATACCGAGAATTTCCAGCGTTTCACGATGAAACAGCAGCTTGAGCATTCCGACTGTCTGCCCGGTAATTTGTGCCCGGGCGATCGATTTGAACATCGAGTGTCCCACTTCGTACGGAATTTTTGCTTCCGTTAAATCGCGTTCTGTTTTCCCGATCGCACTGATTTCCGGACTGGTGTAAATGCCGGCTGGAATATCCTTGATCATCGCGCGATCGGCATGACCGTGAATCAGATGACTTGCTGCATAGCGGCCTTGCACATACGCCGCCGAAGCCAGGGAAGGCGGCCCAATGACATCACCAACAGCGTAGATATGCGGGTGTTTGGTCTGGAAATCTTCGTTGATTTCGATCTGCCCTCTTTTATTGGGCGTGATATCGATACGTTCCAATCCCATGTTATCGCTGTTTCCCTGACGCCCGGCTGCCCAGAGAAGAATATCCGTCTTCAGCATTTTTCCCGATTTCAGGTGCAGAATCACGCCATTTTCAACCGGTTCGATCCGCTCGTACTGTTCGCGGTGTCGAATCAACACACCCCGATCCCGCAAGTGGTAACTGAGTGCGTCAATAATTTCGTCATCGAGAAACTCGAGCAGTTTTTCCCGACCGTTGACCAGATTCACCTTGCACCCCATGTTGCGAAACATCGAAGCATACTCGCAACCAATTACACCGGCTCCAAAAATGGTGATGGAGCTTGGCGTTCGATCGAGATCGAGAATGGTGTCGCTATCAAAAACGCGGTGGTGGTCGAAATCAACTCCTTCAGGGCGGAATGGTCTGGAACCAGTCGCGATCACGAACGAATCAGCGGTAAATTGATGGCAACCGCCGTTCTCTTCACAGACCTCGATTGTGTGTTCATCAATAAATTTGGCAAACCCCTGGATGAGTGAGACACGATTCCGGTTGTAAAAACCTTGCCGCATATCAACCTGTCGGGCAATCACTGTCGCCGCCCCTTGCCGCAGTTGGGGGAAATCCAGCTTCATCTGGATGCCCGCTTCCTTGTAGGCAGCAGTCAAATTCAATTCGGTCATGCGGAAAATCGCATGTCGCAGTGCCTTGCTCGGGATCGTCCCCCAGTGTGTGCAGCCGCCGCCAATCTGGACATAGCGTTCGATTACACCAACGTTTTTCCCTTCTTTACAGGCCTGCATCGCGGCTCCCTCACCGCCCGGCCCGGTACCGATAACGATCACATCAAAGTGGTTCATTCAGAAATTCCTTCTCTGAAAGGGCATAAGTTGACCGAATTGACTTTTCACCCGGCGATTATAGTGAAATTGCAGATCGGCGCTCAGGGCAGTTTGAGCTTTTTTTGGATCATTTGGAAGGCTGGCTCGCCGACCATTTTTACGAACTGCGGTTCCTACCGCTGGTAGATGGGGAGATAGCGATACTCGATAGCCAGGGCAAGCACAGCCATGCTGGTTGTGTAGACGCGTCCCTGCCTTTTTTCGGAAGCGTGGTCGGAAGGCCAGGAACCATCGGCCTGCTGTTTGCTCAACAGGATCGGAAAGAGGTGATCCCGGGACTGCTCCCAATGTTCACCGCCGAGTTTGAACATGCCCACCGAACAGTAATAGACGCCGTAATAAAAATAGGAATCCCTGAATTTGAGAGGCGTTTTCAACAGATAGTTGGCTCCCCCAACCGCCTCCGGGCTTTTATGCACACCGCAAACTTCCAGGCAGAGAATCCCTGTGCCGCTACGTGTTGGGGTCGGGCCGCTTCCCGGTTGGTAACCGAAACCTTTATGCCCCTTTGTGGCGCACATTTTGACATACTCAACGGCTTTATCAATCGATTCAGCGGGAACATCGCAGCCGATATCTTTTGCTGCCCGCAACGCCAACAGTTGCCAACCGGTTACACTCAAATCGCTGTCCCGATCGGAGGGGCGGTATCGCCAACCGCCCTGATGCCGCTCATTTTTGGGAATCGATTGCGCTTCCAGAATGAGTCGGATCGCTTTCTCGAGCGCCCGTCTGGTTCGATCAGCATCTTTGACGCCCACCATTCCCACGACTTCCGCCAGCATCAGCGTACTGATACCGTGTGAATACATCGGACCATGACTCGTTTTGTGAATCAGCAATCCGTTCGGTTCCTGATGATCGATCACCCAGCGGATTCCCTTTTCTATCTGTTGTCCGTAAGGTCCTTCTCCCGGGGTGTGCCCGGCTGCCAGAAAGGCCATAATGGCCAGTGACGTTGCCGCTGTGGATTGACCGATTGAATCGATCGCCCACGCACCGTCGGGATGCTGCTTCTTGGCCAGATAGACCAGTGCCTGCGAAATGGAGCGATCCACATCCCGATCGTCCCACTTCGGCTGAGCCTGACAGTGTAGAGATTTCAGGCAAAACGGCGTCACGCCAATCGTTATTGCAAGCAAAATGTGCAGGAGCAATTTAGGCATCAATCGGCTCGTTATTTCTTGCTTTCTGATTTTTCCGTCATGTTTTTTCGCCGCGGTTCCGGTTGAGCCAGCGCTTCGAAATAGCGGCGAATCAGCGGAGCGTATTCCTGATCGATATGCCTTCGGCGTCCATCTGTCAGTTCGGCATCGAGCTCGCCCTGTTTTTGTCCCCAGTCCCGCATCAAGGCGGAGCGGAGAATTTTGCCGGTCATTTCGCCATCGCCGGTCAATTCGGACGAATTACCCGTTTCGGAATCGGCGGCCTGTTCGGAAGGTTTCCCTTTTCCACTTTGCTGTTTCTGTTCCTGCTGTTTCGATTTCGATGACGATTTTTTCTGCGAAGGCTGTAAATTCTGGTGAGCCTGTTCCAATGCCTGAGCCGCCTGGGCAAGCTGCTGGGCGAGTTTTTGCATCGCCGGAGAAGACTGCCCCGATTCCTGTCCCGCCTGTTGCGATTGCTGTTTCGAATCTGCTTGCCGATCCTGCCTTGTCTGATTCTGTTTTGTCTGATTCTGTCCCTGCTCCGCTTTCGATACTTGTGACGCTTCGGGGCTCTCCTGCTTTCCGGATGGCGCAGATTCCGTGGAATCATTCGGCTCTGCCTGTGCCTGCGAAGAATCCTCTGCCTGTTGAGATTGTTGCATCGCCTTTTTGAGAGACTCCTCCGCCTGCTGGAGCATGCGGGCGGCTTCACTTGCTTCTTCTCCAACCGGTTCCGGGACAAGCGTGTCC
>JALWSL010000306.1 GCA_027080405.1 Planctomycetaceae bacterium | reverse complement strand
GTTGAACAGACGAGAACGGCTTCCGGTTCAACACCGAGTTCCTTTGCGACCAGCGATGTCATTTCTCTGGCGTCATTCAATCCCTGCTCCGCAGTACAGGCGTTGGCATTGCCGGAATTGATGACCAGTGCGCGAACACTTTGCGACGGAACCCGCTCCCGGCTGACCTGAACCGGCGCGCCACATGTTTTGTTCGTCGTAAAAACACCAGCGGCGGTGCAATCACGCTGGCTGGTTAACAGCATCAGATCTTTTGTCTGATTATCCGATTTAATGCCGCACGCAATTCCTGCAAATTGAAAGCCCGTCGGGATTTGATATTCTTCAGGTTTGTTCATCGATGTTACCAAAGGGACAAAGTTGTTATCATTGAGAGTCGCAGGGCACAACAGGTTACAACTGGTGCGTGACGACGCACTCTGCGAAAACTCACCCTGCAAAAACTACCGAACGCCAATCATAATCGATCCGAGGGTTTCGTGCATCCGTTTCCATTTGATGTCGAACAGTTGAGAGCAACCGTCGAGGCTGCATTGGACAAGGCAACACAGCTTAATTCCGCCTGCCCAGCACGATTGCGAGAATCGATGCGATACAGTTTGCTCGCTGGAGGAAAACGCCTGCGGCCGATTCTCGTCCTGCTGGCGTGTGAAACGTGTGGCGGCAAAATGGAAACGGCAATGCCTGCAGCGTGTGCGATCGAGATGATTCACACCTATTCGCTCATTCACGACGATTTACCTGCGATGGATGACGACGAGTTACGCCGAGGCCGGGCGACGAATCATATTCAGTTTGACGAAGCGACTGCAATTCTGGCAGGAGATGCCTTATTGACACTTGCTTTCGAGGTATTAGCCTCGCAAATTGAAGATAAACAACTCGCTGGAAAAGCTGTTTGGGAACTGGCTCGGGCAGCCGGGGCGTCTGGTATGGTTGGCGGTCAACAGGCCGATTTGGAGGCGGAATCGCAAAAAAACCTGACAATTGACAATTTGAACAGTATTCATCAGCGTAAAACCGGTAAATTGATCACGTGTGCGGTCAGAATGGGGGCAATTCTGGCGGCTGCCTCTTCCGAACAGCTTGACGCTTTGACAGAATATAGTGATGCTGTAGGGCTCGCCTTCCAGATCGCAGACGATCTGCTTGACGAAACCGGAAGCGTTGAAAAAATGGGCAAAGGCGTTCAAAAAGATCAGGCTCATCATAAATTGACCTATCCCGCCTTGTTGGGACTGGAGGAAAGTCGGGCCCAGGCAACGAAACTGGTCGACTCGGCCGTTTCCGCCCTTTCCCTGTTTGGAGAGCAGTCGAGGTCACTGGAAGCGGTTGCCCGTTATGCGATAACGAGAGACCGATAATTTTTTTGCAGAGAGAAAATGTGATGGAATACGAACTACTCCCCTTGATTTCCTCCCCGAAAGATTTGAAAACTCTTTCCGATGGGCAACTGAAAAAACTCGCTGCGGAAATTCGCGAAGCACTCTGCGAAATCGTGGAGACGCGTCCGGCTCACTTCGCCAGCAACCTGGGCGTTGTCGAACTCTGCCTGGCATTGCTTCGGAC
>JALWSL010000305.1 GCA_027080405.1 Planctomycetaceae bacterium | reverse complement strand
TCCTGGCAGATTGCGGAGACAATATTTCCGAAGCCGCCCGGCAACTCGGTATCCCCAGAAGAACGTTACAGCGAAAGCTGAAAAAACGTGCCCCGTAAAACTTTGTTTCCTGTTTCATTCTTCTTCCCGTTTTTTTGTTTCACGATTTTCCGTTATGCCCGTTCTACTTCAGCTGCAGGATGCCACCAAAAGTTACGGCTCGCAGAAATTGCTTGACCATGCCTCCGTCTCGCTTAACAGCGGCGAAAAAGTTGGCTTCATTGGCCGTAATGGGGCCGGTAAATCGACCGTTTGCCGGATTTTGCTGGGCGAGGAAGAACTGGATAGCGGGGAGGTGATCAGGCATTCGTCGCTGCGCATTGGATATTTGCAGCAGCACGATCCTTTCAACGAAGGAGAATCCGCACTCGAATTTTTGATGCGGGATACCGGAGCCCCCGATTGGCAATGTGGTGAAGTTGCAGCCGAATTTGAGATCAAGGGGGATTATCTGGAAGGCCCCGTGCGCGAACTCTCCGGCGGTTGGCAAACCCGTGTCAAATTGGCAGCACTGCTGTTGCACGATCCCAACCTGCTCGTGCTGGACGAACCGACGAACTTTCTCGATCTGCGAACCCAGATTCTGCTCGAACATTTCCTGCGTCATTTCCGCGGAGCCTGTCTGATTGTTTCGCATGATCGCGGGTTCCTGAAGTCAACCTGTTCGAGCACACTTGAAATTTCGCGCGGTCAATTGACGATGTACCGGGGAGATGTCGAGAAATTCCTCCAAGCGAAACAGGTGCAGCTTGAGCACGATGCAAGGGTCAACGCGGCCACCCAGGCGAAAATGAAGCAGCTCGAAAAGTTCATCAACAAGAATCGGGCCAATGCGAACACGGCTGCCCAGGCTCGCAACAAGGCGAAGCAACTGGATCGCCTGGAATTGATCGAACTGGAAAGTTCTGAAGCAACCGTCAATATCTGTATTCCCGATGTTGAACCAAGAAAAGGGCCAGCTTTGAAGTGCAAGGGGATGAGTATTGGTTACCCGGATCATCTTGTTGCCGATAACATTCATTTTGAAATCGATCATGGTTCCCGTGCTGCTGTCGTCGGAGACAATGGACAGGGAAAAACGACGCTGCTTCGGACAATCGTCGGTTCATTGGAAGCATTGGAAGGGGAGCACCAATGGGGCTACGGTTGCCGACTTGGTGTTTATGCCCAGCATGTTTACACATCGTTGCCTTCTGATTGGACTGTCAGGCAATATCTGGAGAGCGAAGCGGCATCCGGAATGACGGTGCAACAGATCCTGAAGGTAGCCGGCAGTTTCCTTTTTCAGGGGCCGCTGGTTGATAAAAAGATCAAGGTTCTCAGTGGGGGGGAGCGGGCCCGGCTTTGTCTGGCTGGCCTGCTGCTTGGTGCCTGTAATGTTCTTATTCTGGACGAACCGGGTAACCATCTCGATGTGGAAACGCTGGAGGCACTTGCCGACGCCATGCTCGAGTATAAGGGAACCGTCATATTCACCAGCCACGATCGCCATTTCGTGCAGCGGATCGCCGCACAGGTGATCGAAGTCAAGG
>JALWSL010000304.1 GCA_027080405.1 Planctomycetaceae bacterium | reverse complement strand
CACTCATTCCGGTTTCAAGAATGCTGTTCAAAATTGATTCGATACTCGTCAAATCGGGGTCACCTCGGTGTTTCAAATGGGGAATGACTTTTAGTCGGTCGTCCCGGTTGGTGAAGGTCAAACGCACCATGCGGATGCCTGCCTTTTCGTTTGCCCGAACCTGGAACAGCGTTTCCTTCGATGTGGCCGTCACCTTCGCCAATTTGTGGATAAAAAACTCCTTGCTGACCAGTTCGTAACGCCGACCGTTTTTGCGGGGATCGCTGGAATCGGAGGCGGAAAAGTACAGCGTTGTCTCGGTCCAATGGCTGTACCTTCCGCGACCAAGTTCGATGATTTGACGATGGGACGAACCGGGCCGGGGCAGCGGTTGTCCGTCTTCGAGCAGCACGCATGGCGATTTACCCTGTTTGTCCCCGGGGCGACTCAGTTGCACAGTCGCCATGTACCCGTAGCCCCCCAGCGGCTTGATGTGGTTGGGATTGATCAACTCGCTGACTTCGTGGATCCCCTTTTCCAGCACGATCTGCTCCGTCTGCAACTCCACGGTCTGGGAGCAGAGCGGCTGACTGAGTGAAACAAGCAGGAGAGATAAAAACAAACATTTCATCATTTCCGTTTCTCCCCGTAATGCCTTGTTGGCCTGTTGTTGTCTTATTGGAGTTCCGGGCCGGCTCGAATCCTGTGCGTTCAAATCCTGTGCGCAGGATGGAATTGCCTCTCCCGCTTCAGTATCCTGAATTCATATCCAGAGCACAAGACATTCCACAGTAGAAACAGTGAAGGTTGGTTCGATGGCTCTTCTCGGGAAAAAGTGGTCCGCGCCGTTTGTATTCCTTTTTATATTTGCAGGCAGGGGCGTTTACGCACAGGGTTACCACAACAGTACCAAAAAATTTACAGACCCGCAGGAAATGTCGGAACGTGACTGGTCGGATCCGCTTGAAATAAAACGGACATGGCAGGCAGCATTGGTGAGGATTCCCGCTTCTTCAGGGATGATCAAAACGACAATGCACAACTTGAGGCGGGCGGATATACCGAAAAGGAAAAAGTATCCGACAGTCATTTATTTACATGGCTGTTCCGGCATTTGGAAAGGGACTTACCAGCGAATCGATTTTCTGGCCCGAAATGGTTTTGCCGTCATTGCCCCGGTCAGTTTTGCCCGCAGAAAATATCCCCAATCGTGTGATCCCCAAAAACATCAGGGAGGACTCTATCGACCGACTCTGAAAATGAGGCAATACGATGCCGGCTATGCCATCGTGCAAGCGAAAAAATTGGACTGGGTTGATCGCCGAAACGTTTTTCTGATGGGATTGAGCCAGGGAGGAATTACAACCGCGACATTCCATTCAGATGATCCGGCTGCATCGGTCAATGCACGGGTTGTTGAGGGCTGGACCTGTCACGCGGGCTGGGAGGAGTATCGCGGAATCAACGCTCCTGCCAGTGAGCCGGTTCTCACTTTGGTCGGCGAAAACGATCCCTGGTTCCGAAAACGATGGAACCGGGGTGATTGCGGAGAATTTCTCGACAGGAACAACGGGAGTGTTTCTGTCGTCTACAGAACAGGGA
>JALWSL010000303.1 GCA_027080405.1 Planctomycetaceae bacterium | reverse complement strand
CATATTTCAACCTGGGTCGATGGCTATCAGGTGGTTGACTGGGAAGACACCAGAAAGCCGGATCCCAATCCGCGTAGAGGAAAAAGACTCGAAGCCGGGCATTTGTCATTACAGGGGCACGATCCTACTACGGATCTCTCCTTCAAAAAAATTGAGATATCGTTGCTCCCCTGATTTTCTGGATGGTGAAATCCACCTCCCGATTGTAAACTTGATGAACCAGTTGGAGGGGCAATCGAGCTTTTACCGGGCTGCCTTGATCATGCTGCAGGCAATTACCGAAAGAGGTGTTGCGACTCGGAAATGCTTCCATGCAAAAACGGTTCTTGCAGGTATCGGGGGTGTCGGGCCGCACGATTTGCTCTAGTCAATTAATACGTACACAGATATAATGGTCTTGCAGCGATGAGGTAGGGATAGTGGCAGTCATCGCGGGCTGGTAAGACTTTTACAATTTGCAGGAGCACAACAATGGCAGCAGTAAAGAACAGGGGAGCGGTCTGGTTCGCTTGTGGTGTTTTAGGCGGTTTGATGGTTTCCTATTTTTGGCCAAGCGAGGTGGCGTTGGCTGATACCGACCGGGATGCTGGCGGTTCGAAGTTTGCCGTTGTGAGTGTCAGAACGGGCGTGGCGACAGGTGACGCCGTGTTCGTGCTTGACTTTGCGACCGGGCGTCTGTTTGGAGCGGCTATCAATGCCCAAACCGGTAAATTCACACAAACGTATGCCAGGAATATTATTCCTGATTTCAACCTCAGTCCGGATGTCACTCCCAGTTTCGTGGTGACCTCGACCAACCTCAATATTTCGGCTCGCAATTCCCGTGTGCAGCCCGCGACACATGGCTTGTGTGTGGCAGAACTGAAAACCGGTCGTGTGATTGTGTATGCTTTTCCTTATGCGACCACACCACGAGTTCAACCATTGGAAACCTTGACAATGGTTGATGGCTTCATGTTCCGGCAGGGCGTTCAGTAGAGAACAGCTAGCTTACCAGTCGACCAGCACGCCCACTGAGAGTCCGCTCAGGCTGATGCTGGTCTTCTTTTTGTTGAGGATGACATTGTTGTTGATTGTGTAATCCGGGCCTCCCAGTGGTGGCGGGTTCGGGACGCGGGCCGCGGTAATGTCGTACTGAATATTATCAGCAGGGCGTGTTACGTCTCCAAACCAGAGAAAGTTGTAACCCGCGGTCAGGGTGACGTGGTCAGTCAGCTTTACTCTGGCATCGGCGACCATTTCAAAACCGGGCGAGAATTCGGTTCCTTTATCCTGAGTGAAATTGTCGTCACCGACGAATAGCAGGTCGTCGACCGATACTCTCGCCTCATGGGTATTCAGGCCGAACAGAACTTTGGTATCCAGTCCGAAGGAAAACTTTTCGTCTCCCACACGTGCCCGGATTCCAGCCGTCGGTCCGTAGACATGGTTTTTGGTGACCGAATCGATTGTTGAAGTCAGGTCACTTCCCAACTCGGAATTGTAGAAAAAGTCTGCAACAGCCGGATCGTTCGAGAATGATCCACGCTGGAGCATCTGTTCCTGGAAATCAAAATAGCGAAAGCCCAGAGAAGAGGAGAGTCGGAAACGTCCGGGACGTTCCCGCAGAGTCCAGAACATGTTTTGAGAGAATCCCCACGATTCCGTCTCATAGTTGACAATGTAGGATTCGTTGTAAATCAGATAGTAGTTGTTGGAATCAGTCACCAGATTTCCCGAATCGTCAAATATATCCGGTGCGATCGCCCCGTTGACGGTAACAGGAATGACCAGTGGATCGGTGCCGCCTCCCGCACCTGCTCCGGGAGTTCCGAGCAGGCCGGTTGGGATCGGAACAAACTGATTTGAACTTCTCGATTTGTTCATGACGAAGAAATCGGTTTCGAGCGCACCAAAGGTGAGATCAATTCCAAACACGCCACGAAAACCGTTATTGTTGTCGAGCTGAAATGCGTTGAGTGGAGCCAACTGTCCCACCGCCAGAACAGCCACTTGTGAGGGACCGGTTGCTGAACCGAGTACATCTCCAGTGGAGAACAGGATGCTATTGTTGAGTTGCCCGGTGAGCATCAGTTCCTTCTCGGCATTGGTCAGTCGCGGAAAAATGTCGAGATCGTTGTCATCATCATTGATGCCGTCGGCACCAGCTGCGCCGGTCGCGTTATTAATCGCATCAATGACATCGTAAAAAGCTCCATCAGCGTCGGCATCAACCAGCTCTCTTTGATTCGCCTCCCATGTTTGAATCAATACTTTTCCGTCCGCCGCGTTTTTGAGAGCGATAAGCTGCAACGCAGTGAGGTTGGCGTCTGTCAGTCTTGCACCGTCAATGAAGGCAGGACCACTGAATCCCTCACCATCGCGCAGCTTCTTCCCCGAGGAACCGATAAAACCGGATCCGGGGTCGGAATAGCTCCAGTTAAGATATTCAACGCGTCCGTAAGTTTGGCGGAATGACTGTTTCAGAAAGCGATCCAGGGGAGATTCACGACGGTCGTCCCATCCCCGGCGGCGAGGCAGATATTCGTAATACTGCGCGCGTGCAGGGAGTTGAACCTGCTGAATCGGTCCAGCGGGGTTATAATCCGCCGGATAGTCCCGGTAAGCCTGAACAACTCCTGAAGGACTTTGCGCATTCAGTGTCGGTGCAGAAAAACCAAATTGAAAAAACATCGCCAGGCAGCCCAGGGCGGCAATCAGTTTCTTCCTGATTTCAGGACAATTGCCAACATGCTGCTTTCCGACGGGCAAAGGCATGGCAGTCATAGAGACAATCTGTCCTGCAATGTTGGTTTTGAACCTGCGGCAGTGAATTTGTTCATTCATCTGTAAGATGCCACTTCGAAGTGAGTTCTATATGATTACAGTCATTTTCAGTGCAGTCATCTCGCGATTTCCGCATCTGACAAAAACGACCATCCTCCAGAACTGGCCAGACAGACCAGCTCGATGGGAGTTTGGAATAAATTCCACGTAACAGATATAATTCTGCATGCACGAGGCGCGCAGAACCCTATGATAGAATCGGTTTTATCAGTGGTATCGGTTATGCAGGTCGTTCGACTTGCGCAAAATCGGATTGTTGCTGTAAAAAGATGACGATTATTCCGGATTTACCAGCTTTTGGTGAACCTCTTTGTGAAAATGGGAAGATAAGCGGGAATGGAGAGGGTGGTTGAGATTCTGAGTGACCTGGTAGGCTTTCCTTCTGTCAGTTCCACCGAAAACAGATCAATCAGCGATTATATAAGCGATATTCTCTCGCGACTGGGGTTCGAGACCGAGCAGATTGTTTATCAGGATCGCGATGGTGTCGAAAAGGTGAACCTGGTGGCTACTGTTGGGCCGGTGTGTAATCAGGGAGGGCTGCTGTATTGCGCTCATACAGATGTCGTTCCGGTGACGGATTGGTCATTTGAATCATCTGGTCCGTTTGAATTACATCAGAAGCAAAAACTGTTCGGTCGGGGGAGTTGCGACATGAAGGGGTCGCTGGCCTGTTTTCTGATCGCGATGGAGTCGATTGATTTCAGTCGATTGCGCTTCCCACTTTCCATCATCTGCACGGCTGATGAAGAAACGGGATATCAGGGGGCCAGGCAAGTTGCACTGCATTCCAGAATATTCCGCACGCTCTGCAGACAGCAGCCCTTGACGATCATCGGTGAACCGACTTTGTTGCAGGTGATTCACGCTCACAAAGGGATTTATTCATTCAGGGCGATTTCTCATGGACGGGCGGCCCATTCAAGCACGATGGATGGAGTGAACGCCAATTTGAAAATGATTCCGTATTTACAGGAAATGAAACAGATTTACGACGAAACCCTTACTTCCGCCGAATGGCAGCACGAGGCGTTTTCGCCAACTGGAATCAGTTGGAATATCGGTATCAATGATTTCACGCCAGCAGTCAACATTACTCCGGAAAAAAGCGTTTGTACGGTCAGTTTTCGGCCAATGCCAGGTCAGCAGGCCGATGCGTTGCTGGAAAGAGCGAGCAAGGCGGCTGAAAAATGCGGTTTGGAATTTGAGGTTCTTTGTCAGGCTCCGCCCGTTTTTGTGGATGAAAAGGCCTCCCATATTCAACAGATGTTGGAGCTGACAGGGAACGATCATTCGCATAGCGTGGCCTATGGAACTGATGCGGCGATGTTTCTCGAACTGAAAAAACTTGTCATCTGCGGCCCAGGCGATATCGCCCAGGCTCATACCGATGACGAATGGATCAGCGTTGATCAACTTCAGCAAGGATTCGAGTTATACAGACGGGCCATTGAAAAATTCTGCCTGTAAATTCTGTTTGGGAAACAAGTGAGCCGATTGGATGGAAGAGCGGGCATTGCCAGAAAAGCCCCTTTCTTAACGGGGGCAGCTATATTTCTCTGACAAATCGGATGCGTTGTTGTGCGACTTGGCGTGGATTGTGTGTGTATTCAAGTTGAGCATCTCACGATGCACCGGCGGGTTGAACTCTGTAATCCCGGGTTGAACTCTGAAACTGCTGTTCATGTCATCTGATTAATTTATCGTGTACTTACTCTTGAGGATAATGATAGCCAATGCCAGCAAGTACGTTGATTAAAAATGCGATCTGTCAATTGCCTGGTGGTGCAGAGCAGATAGATGTTTTAATTTCGCAGGGGAAGATTCTGCTCGACCCGGCCGTTCATACCTCGGCTGAGGAAACGATTGATGCTGCGGGACTGCATCTGTTGCCCGGTGTGATTGATGACCAGGTACACTTTCGTGATCCCGGTTTGACGCACAAGGAGGATCTGCATACCGGTTCGTGTGCATGTGCAGCCGGGGGAATCACGACCTTTCTCGAGATGCCCAACACGAAGCCGGCGACCATCTCTTGTGATGCACTGCATAAAAAGCTCGATCTGGCAGCGGGAAAGTCGGTTGTGAATTACGGTTTTTATATCGGAGCGACCCCTGATAATCTTGCCGAACTGCAGCAGGCAAAGCGGACACCGGGAATTAAAATCTTCATTGGTTCAAGCACCGGGAATCTGCTGGTTGATCAACAGGAGGCGTTGGAACGCATTTTCGCAGAAACGACGTTGCCAATTTGTGCACACTGTGAAGATGAAGAAACAGTTCGCAACAATGCTGCGGCATACGAGGGCGGGAAAAGTGTGGAGGACCATTCAAAAATCCGTAACCACGAAGCCGCGGTCATTGCAACGAAACGGGCTATTGATCTGGCTGTTCGACACAATCATCGCTTTCATGTGCTGCACGTCTCGACAGCTCAGGAGTGTGAATTGCTCAAAGAGTACCAACAGCGGGTCAGCGATCCGACCAAGCGGCTCATTTCAGCGGAGGTCTGTCCGCATCACCTTCTGTTCAATGTCGATGATTACCAGCGTCTCGGTTCTCTGGTGCAAATGAATCCTTCGATTAAAACCGGGGAAGATAATGAGAGGCTGTGGGAGGCTCTGCGGCGTGGCGAGATTCAGGTAATCGCGACCGATCATGCGCCACACACTCTGGAAGAGAAGGATCAGCCGTATCCCCAATCGCCTTCGGGGTTGCCAGCGGTGGAAAATTCCCTGGCCCTGATGCTGGATGCGGTCAATCGGGGACGTCTAACACTCAATCGACTGGTTGAATGCATGTGTGAAGCTCCGGCAGAGATATGGGGAATCCTCAACAAAGGAAAAATACAACAGGGGTACGATGCCGATCTGGTATTGGTCGATCTGAATCTGAAGAAAACGATTCTGAATGAAAACCAGCTTACCAAAACCGGCTGGAGTCCCTGGCATGGCGTCACGGTCACCGGTTGGCCTGTTAAAACATGGTGTAACGGTGTACTCGTTTATGATGGAAAACAGGTGCATCGTACTCTGCGTGGACGGGAGGTTGAATTTGATCATTCTGTTTGATTCCTGTAAAGTGTGAGCAACCCGGTGGCGTTGGTGGTCTGCGCTGCTGACTGCGCAGGGAGGGCAGGGGAGCACTGCGGATGGAGCGGATCAGCTAGGATTCAGACTGTCTGTTGGGACGGACAGGCTGGAACCCGGTACGGCTGGTCTGTTCTGACCACCGTAACCAAAATGAGATTTTCAAAAGTTTTCGCACCGTTCGTAAACTTTAACCGTTAGTAGCACAGACCGTTGATAGTACAGACTGGAACAGACATCTTGAGCACCAAAACCGGGCACACAGTTCGTTAACGGTCAAATGGCGGATCAGGGCATTGTTTCGAAATGGTCATTTCAAAATAATCGTGCACGTTGCATCATTTCCAGGTGGTTATGTTCCCGGTTATCAACCGGCCTGTCTTTACGATTGAATGAATTGAAGTAAACTGCGTGTCAACAAATCAAACCGAGACCGATTTGGGGAAGCTCAACACTCCTTTTGGTGGGACCGATGCGGAGCGATTGGTGACTGCGCAGTCTGTCAATCTCTTTTCTGCTGAACAACCTCTTGTTCTGGCCAGTGGAGAAAAGTTGGGGCCGATACAGGTCGCTTTTGAAACGTACGGAACGCTTTCCCCTGAAAAGGATAACGCGATCTTCATCTGTCATGCGCTCACCGGGGATGCTCACGCAGCGGGTAAGTATTCGCTTGAAGA
>JALWSL010000302.1 GCA_027080405.1 Planctomycetaceae bacterium | reverse complement strand
CTTGTTTAGGCCAATCGCTGCTGTCGGGACTGCGGTTCTGTTGCGGGTGGGCCTCTCGAATTGAATGATTCGTTACTAAACGCTTCCCTTCAACCAATTCCAGGGTCTGCGACAATTGTCGGGTTTCGCTGCAACAGCTGTTTCCGCGAGTGGCCAGCTAAAGAGTGATTGTTTATTGTCGAGCGAATCCCCGGCAAAGCGGGCGGCGACCCGTTCTAAACAAGCTCGGGAGGGGGCCGCTATTGCTTTTTGTCGAGTTCTCCGGTGATGTTCCGAATGGCTTCCAGGCAGTTGGCGTTGGCCGGTATCGTCTCGTTTTTTGAGTTCAGGAATTCGGATGACCCTGCGCACTTTCCGTAACTGCGGGGGAGCATTTTAAGCGGTTTTATTTTTCCTGAATTTGCAGTGGGTGGGAAAATGGTAATTTCCGCTTTGGGCATGTATTGGCAAACACGCGGCCTTTTTTTACCGGCGGCCTCATCTTTATCCCCAATTTTTTGATTGACCGTCGTGCTGTAGTATTCGGTAAACATGCTCGCATTTCGACTGAGTCGTCCCCATTTCCGAGGCACGAGTATTTTTCCGATGGGGGTTTCCCTTCCGGTCGAATAGTCGATCACCGAGCCTTGCCACCAGATCGCGTTCTGCCTGGCCTCAACCTGTTTTGTCTCCTGAATACGGAATCCGTATTTGACACCCTGTTTCCACGGATATTCAATTTTGCAACTCCATCCTTTCCCTTCATGTCCGTATGGGGCGGCGTAACTGTTCTTGCCGATGGGACGTCCATCGCTGGTGTTCCAGATTGAAAAGATGGCGATCCGTGTTTGTTTGACAAAACGATTGTGCGCAGGGTCACCGCGAAATTTGGGATCTGTATTCGCACTGGAAACCGAACCGACAGTCTGAATCCCAAAGTACCCGTCGACACCGTTTCCGCTATTGGCAAAAGCGAACTGATTTGCCCAATAATAGCCGATGTAACTGTCCGTTCCACGAATCGACTGCGGAATTTCATAGCGGTCAAGCCGATTACCGGGATCACGATCGACCCGGATGAAAAATTCGAGGGATTGATATCCCTTCCGTTCGCCAATAACCGGTTCCAGCGGAAACTGGTACGAAACACTTGCCAGGCCCCCCGGGCGGGTTCGCCAGTACGGACTTTCCGCCCGACAATTCTGCTGTAAAACAAGCAGGATCAAGATCGGCAAATAATGACAGAGCCTATTCAGCTTATTCATCAGAAGCGAGCATCCAGGGAGCGAGATCAAGATTGTATTCACATATTTCCTCTGGTCTGAAGTAGATTTCAATTTCCCGGGCAGCTGCATCCGGGCCGTCGCTGCCGTGAATCAGGTTCATCTGTCGGGAACAGCCGAAATCTCCCCGGATCGTTCCCGGGGCAGCCTCGCGCCCATTTGTACTCCCCATCATACCACGCATGACAGAAATCGCATCAGGTCCTTCAACAATAAAAGCAATCACGGGGGCGGCTGTGATGAAGGTTTCAAGATGGGGATAGAAAGGTTTTTCCACATGCTCCGCATAATGCTTCCTGGCGAGTTCCGGTGTCACCCGCATCATTTTCAAACCGATAATCTTGTAGCCTTTTTCTTCAATGCGTGTCAAAATCCGTCCTGCCAAACGGCGTTGGACAGCATCCGGTTTCAACAGAAGGAGAGTTCTTTCAGTAGCCATAATGTTTTAATTTCTTCCTGTGTGCCAAACGGTAAGATCCCTTGTGCGGATCATAATCCAGATAAAATGTTCCTTTTGCAGTACCTCATCACCGGGGCTCACGCGAATTGAGCAAGTATGGAATCGACAAAATCATCAAACAGATATCTGCTGTCGTGCGGTCCTGCGGAGGCTTCCGGATGGTACTGCACCCCAAAAACCGGCAATGTTTTGTGTCTGATTCCCGAAACGGTATTGTCATTCAGGTTCAAATGTGTGACCTCGACCTCATCGGGAAGTGAGTCTTCGGAAAGGGCGAATCCGTGATTCTGTGTTGTCACCTCAACCGCACCACTTGCCTTATTGAGAACCGGTTGATTCGCACCACGGTGTCCGAATTTCAATTTATAGATCTCACCGCCCAAAGCGAGCCCGAGCAATTGCTGCCCCAGACAAATTCCGAAGATCGGCTTTTTCCCGATCAGCTCTTTAATCGTTTTAATTGCATAATCCAGAGGGCGGGGATCGCCGGGGCCATTGGAAAGAAAGACTCCATCAGGATTGAGGGCCAGAACTTCCTGGGCAGTGACGGTGCCGGGAACGATTTTCACCTCGCAGCCCGATTCCACCAGATGCCGGGGAATGTTCCACTTCATGCCATAATCGATTGCGACCACAAGCGGCTTCTTTTTGAGTGGGCCCTTCCGGGGGGCGTTCGCCGGAGTTTGGGCCAGTTTATCCAGCCGTTCGTTCCACTGGCAGGGCTCTGCCGGCATCACGTCTTTTACATAGTCATGGCCAACCAGTTGGGGGCTGTTTTTCGCCTTTTCAATCAAAGAGGCGTCATCCAGATCGATGGTTGAAATGACACCGTTCATGGCTCCTTCGATCCGGATTTTCCGTACCAGGGCGCGGGTGTCAATTCCTTCAATTCCGATAATTCCCTGCCGGGCCAGGTACTCGCAAAGTGAACCAGTCGCTCGGAAATTGCTGGGAACTCGACAGAGCTCTCGACAGGCAAATCCTTTCAATGCAGGGCGAGAGCTCTCCATGTCATCCGGATTGATACCGTAGTTTCCGATTTGCGGGTACGTCATGACCACAATTTGGCCACAATAGGAAGGATCCGTAATGATCTCCTGGTACCCGGTCATGCTGGTATTGAATACAACTTCACCGAACGATTCTCCCTCGGCTCCGAAAGATGTTCCAGTGAAAACGGAGCCATCCGCCAGTGCAAGTTTCACACTTTTTGACATAACTCAAACTGTCTTTATGTAAATGGATGCGACCATGGGTAAACGATATGGTTTTTACCAGACTGAAAGCCAAAAAAAAAGTTCGACCATACCCAAAGCGGCATGGTCGAACAAAACTGTTACCTCGAACTGAACTGTTCGGATTCCATTATGGCACTGCAAGCACCATGACCGTTACAGTTCACGCGTCAGTGTGAAGTCCTCAAATTGAAGGGAATTGCTTCCGTCCTGTTTCATTGCAGAAAAGAACTCCGAGATCAAACGGTAGGCGTGCATTTTGCGAATTGAATAGAAATTGTGCTTGCCGTCCCGTCGGGCCTCAATCAGACCAGCCACACGCATCAAGGCCAAATGATGGCTTACAGCAGGTTGTGACTGCTTGAGGCGATCACACAAAGCACTGACGTGAAGCTCACCGGCTTTGTGGAGATACATCAGAATCCTCAGCCGTGTTTCATCGGCGAGCAGTTTGAATGTCTGAACCAAATCTTTCTCAAGCTGCTCATCGATGTCCGTTTCCATTGGTGTCCTGTCTCGAACAACCTGCGAAACTTCTGTCTTTTCAGTTCCGGAAATAGGGGTAATCATCTTCTTACTCTTTCTTTGCCCAAAAAATGAGCCATCGGAAAAAATGACAAGAGGAGCGTCCTCCTGCATTTGAGGTACGGTAAAGAACCAACTTCAGCCCGCATCAACTTCTGTTTTAACTCTAGGACTAACATATCCACCGTCAACTGGTCATACCAGATGGAGATATGCCAAAAAAGAGGAGCCATCGCTCCAGCCCCTTTCAACATTCCATCACGGCAGGTTTACAAAAAGTAGACCTACACACGAACGATTACAGTCAACTGTTCGGTTTCTCCCGATCACTCCGCCGAGGAGTGAACCACACGGCCAATTCCTCATCGCCGTACAACCCGAGCAACCTTGCCAAACCCCGGCAGAACGGCAACCACCGCACACATGTGCGCTGTCCGTTCAAGGTGGCTCAAACCGGGTCGGCAAAAACCGGCGCCATTATCGCATAAGAAAAGTACATGTCAACATCTTCTTATTGCTGGCGCGGTGATTTGTGCTGTAAAATTGGAGAATTCATGCTTGATACGTAGAGAATAGACAATTTTGGGGAATTTCTGGTTTTCATGCGATCCCTTGCCTCTCTTGGCCTGTTTAGGATCGAAAGAGGGTTGTTGAGGGGCCGGCCAGGCTCACTTACAAGGCTCAATTAGTGGGACGACTACCTTTTGTTTTATTGCGAGGGTGGAATTATTCATTTGCTGTTTTGTCACAAGATAGGGGAATTATTTGACTCGTCCATTATACTTGTGGGGTAGTTTGGTATTGTAAACAGGAGGCTGGGCGAAAGACGTGGAAGTGATTACCATTTGGCGACTTCTGTTTGCTTGAGTGGAAAAAAAGCTATATCAAGCTGAGGTTTGCAGGGAAATTTTTTGTCATGCCCGTGTGTTCACTTGACTATATGTTCTCCTTAAGGTCAAGTTGCGTTGTCATTTCTTTGTATTTTGGTCTGTTTGAGGCACGAGATTTAATTCGGCGACAGAAGTATGGGTGACTATTCCCAGGCATCTAGTGAATTGTCCGGTCAGGAATCGAAAGAGCAGTCCGATCCGTTAAAGTATCGCTGTGTCTGCGGGAAGCCTATTGCGCTCGAAAACGGCTTTGCCAAATGCGAGTATTGCCAGCGAACATTCAAGCTGAAGGAACAACAGGCAGCCGAAACGGTTTTGTTCACTCCATCAGATAACGAGCCTGAGGGTAAATTTACGACGCATTTGGCAAGAGATGGCTCCAGTCGGGGTGAAACCGAAGACGACAGGCTTATCGGAACAAAGTTGGGACATTTCAGAATTCTTTCCACCCTGGGGGGTGGAGGAATGGGGAAAGTGTATCGCGCTCTGGATGAGTCGTTGCAGCGCCATGTCGCATTGAAGGTCATTCTGCAGTCGGTTCGCAGCAGCACTGAAGACGATTTGCAGGCGATGTTTCAGGAGGCGCGATCCCAGGCAAGGCTGAGTCATCCACATGTGGCCCACATCTATTATGTGGGGATTGAAAAAGAGATGCCCTTTCTGGCGATGGAGTTGGTAGGAAGGACGACTTTGGCAGATCGTATCAAAGGGGGGCCGCTGCCATTTGATGAGACCGTACGCTACTCGCTGCAAATTGCCATGGCTCTGGAGCAGGCGGCGCGATTTGATATTGTCCATGGCGATGTCAAACCGGCAAATGTGCTGGTTGTCGAGGGCAAGGAAAAGAGTGTCAAACTTTCCGATTTCGGGATGGCCAAACGGATTTCGCAGTTGAAAGGGGATTCCGAGGTTGTCTCGGGAACGCCCAATTATATACCACCAGAAGCGACATACGGCAAGAAGTTCGACCATCGCGGTGATATGTATTCACTGGGTATTACAATATTCGAAATGGCTTTCGGGCGTCTGCCTTATCCGATGCAGGGGAAAAAACTGAGTGATCGAATCAAGGCACACCGCAAAGCAAGTATCGATTTTCCAGGCGTCTGGCCGAGTCACTTGCCGCTGGAATTCAAGCAGATTATTGAAAAGCTGCTCGCCAAAAACCCGGAGGACCGTTACGAAAACTTTTCCGGGCTGATTTCTGATTTGAAAAAAATAGAGCCGGTTACCCTGCCAACAGCCAGGCCGTTGTTACGTGGGCTGGCATGGGCGTTTGACAGCTTTTTGATACTGTCTGTTGTCATTCTGCTGACCAATTTATTAAGCATCGCCGGAGAAGGCTTTTTGTCCGCTGGTGTTATTGAGGTGACACGTATCTGTTTTTCAGTGTTGTTCCTGCTGGGAGTTGGAACATTCCAGGGCTGGCGAGGCTCAACGCCAGGGAAATCGCTGTTTCAGGTGCGTATTGTCGATAAAAACGGCCTGAGGCCGGGAAAATCCGTCCTGTTCCCGCGTACCATTTTTCAATTCCTGTGGGCTTGGGGGATGCTGGCAACAGAACTGACGGGGCTGCTCAATCTGGAGGTCTTCACTGCCCTGATCACAGTGGGAGTCACGATGGTCATGTTTATCGAGATGGGGTTTGTCCTGTTTGATAAAGGAATGAGTTTTCACGACCGTCTACTCAATACCCGCGTCGTTCTGGATGCCGCTCCCACCCCACGATTATAGAGATACTTTGTTACCTCGATTCTTCTTCCGGGGCAAAACCTCTTCGCATGGTGTTTTCAGTAACGTTGACGGGAATAAGGAATTGGTGCAAATAGTCGAAGCCGCCTGTTTTGCTGCCAATTCCGGACATGCGAAAGCCGCCGAACGGTTGTCGATTAACCAAAGCTCCCGTACAGGGGCGATTCAAATAGAGGTTTCCGACAAGAAAGTCTCTACGGGCTTTTTTCAAGTTGACCGGACTGCGACTGTAAACACCGCCAGTCAAGGCGTAATCGGTGCCATTGGCAATCTTTAGTGCGTCGGTAAAATCTTTCGCTTTGATAATGGAAAGAACCGGGCCGAAAATTTCTTCCTGCGCAATCTGGTCGTTTACATCGACATCGACAAACAGATGTGGAGCGACATAGTTCTGTTTGCCCAGTTTGGAGTCGATTTCCCCCGCGTAAAACAATTCGTTTTCATTAATTCCTGTTTCAATATATTCAGC
>JALWSL010000301.1 GCA_027080405.1 Planctomycetaceae bacterium | reverse complement strand
GTCTGAAAAGAGCAGGGCAGGGCACTGCATCAGGCTGACTGTGCCGAAACGGAAGAAATCGAACATCAAATATATTTGCATGCGTCAAAACTGGTAGACATCAATTTTCCAGTTTCCCTTCCCGATCACTTCGAATCGGTATTTTCCGGGTTTGTCGAAATTCACGCTGCCGTATTTTCTGATTTTTTTACGTTGAATTTCCATAATGAGGCTCTGGAATCCGTCTTCCCGTTTCCAGATAATCTGCTTCAGGTCTCCGTCATGTGTCCAGCGAAATTCCCAGTCGCCGGTCACGGTGAATGAACCGGTCGTGCCATGATCTTTGCCGGTGAATGTTGCAATTGGCTTCTCTTTGGGAAAGGAATTGCGATTCACTGCCCAAAAAGCGACGTATGTGATGCCGATCACCACTAACAGCAATCCCAGGCAAACCAGCGTGAAACCTCTGGCGGTTTGAATACCATGTTCAGGAGAGAGAGTTGGTTCTTCTGCCATTTTTAGTCTTCGATTGATTGAACAAATAGTACCATGTATGTGTAAGACGAACCTGGTCAGGCGGATGTTCCGAACACCCTTTGGGGAGATTGGTTTCCGGATGTTGATTTCCTTTGAAGTCAGGCGAAACGGGGGAATCAGTTGATCCTGCCCGTTCTGTTTTTGTGAAACCTGGCCAGTGCCTGCCGTTCCAGTTGTGCGTTGTAATCGGGATTGGGTTCGTTGGGAATTGGTGCACCGATTTTCCGCTGCCACTGTTGGAGTCGCTTCAACAATTCCATTTTTTTCTGTGGGGAGCTATTGCAGAGATTTGTTGTTTCGCCGGGGTCTTGCTGAAGGTTGTACAGTTCAATCCCTCCATCTTCGAAATATTGGTGCAATTTCCAGTTGCCCACCCTGATGATACTGCAGGGACGCGTGCGGAACAGGGGATCACGCGATTCCAGTCTCTCTGCATTTTTTCCAGCCTGCAGGTAGGTAGGGAAATGCCAAAACAGGGCGCGGGAACCGAATGATTTGGCCTTCCCTTTAAGTAGCGGTACCAACGACAGACCGTCTGCTGGTTGGTCAGTCGGCATTTTCACTCCAGTGATTTCGCATAGTGTGGGAAACAGATCAACTCCAATAACGGGAACGTCGCACTTTGTTCCCGGCTGTACAACGCCGGGCCATTTGACGAAAAACGGTTCGCGAATACCTCCTTCGTAGTAGGTTCCTTTATAACCTCTCAGTGGAGCCATATCTGTTGCGCTAGCCAATCCCCCATTATCGGAGGAGAAGACGATGACCGTTTTATCCGTCAATCCCAATTCGTCAAGAACTTCGAGTATCTTCCCCACACCTTCATCGACAGCCTGGATCATGGTCGCCATCACGACATGATGATGGAGTTTGCCCGGTTTTTTATTGCGATATTTTTCCAGAAGATCCTTTCTTGGTTGCAACGGCGTGTGTACTGCAAAGTGTGTCAGATATAGCAACCATCGTCTGTCCTTGTTGCGTTGAATGAAATGGACGGCTTCCTGACTGAGGCGATCTGTCAAGTACTCTCCCTCCGGTGCATCTTTCAGGTCCCGATTTCGAAATGGCGGATAATACCCGTTGGGGGGACTGCCTGAATGAGTCCCCGCGAAATTGAAGTCGAAGCCGTACGGAACTGGATCATCGCTCAAGTGCCATTTGCCGATTGTTCCCGTGCGGTAGCCTGCGTCCCTGATGAGTTTCGCCCACGTTTTTATTCGAGGATCAAGCGTGTCGGTTCCCGGTATGTGCTTCAGACGCCGATACTCTTTCTTGCCACGCGGACCGGTTCCCACATTGAAAATACGATGGCGGGGAGTGTACTGACCAGAAAGCAGGCAGGCGCGAGCCGGAGCACAGTTCGCCGCACAGGAGTACGCATTGGTGAATACCATCCCCTGTTTCGCCAGTCGATCCAGGTGAGGCGTCTCGAAAAAGTCGGAGCCCATGAATCCTGCGTCCTTCCAGCCGAAATCATCCAGATAGATAAACAGCACGTTTGGACGCTCCGATGCATTGACCGCCTCCTGCAAATCGGACAGACCAACCAGAACGAAACCGAGCAGCAACAGCACCCGGGACATATCAGCTTCCCTTTTTTCAAACATAAATAAAAACCTGTGAGAACCCATAAAAGCACACGAACGTATCGCCGTATTGTGCCGCATTATACAGCGGGCGAATCTCCAGGGCGAACCTGTTCCCCATTTTTCCACTTTTCCACTCTGGCCTTCGGGGTGGGGTTATTGGCGTTGTTTGCGATAGGCTTGTTTCGATGTGCGTCGTGAAGTCATTGCCAAACCGTTCTCCGGGGCCGGTTTGAGTGAAGCCGGTTTGACTCTGTATTTGCTTCTGTTAGTCTTAACTCTGGCCGGAAGAATTTTTACATGAAACATCAAGCAAACATCAAGCGATGAAAAACAAGCGATGCCCTCGAAAATTTTTCAACACAAATTTCGTATCACCATTTTCAGCCTCTGTTGTCTGTTCACCGCGGCACTTATTTTGCCTGTTGCAAGCCGGGCAGTTGCAGAGGAGAGGAAGAAGTACGAATTGCCCGAATTTATCGTTCCCGGGCATCAGGAGAAGATGGACAGTTTGCAGGATTTGTTTTCCAGGCACCACTCGCCTCACACAAATTGCACCTTGTGGGATGCCTGGCTTCCGATGTCGATTTTGTGGCCTGCAATAGGTGATGAATACACGGCAAAGAGAATGCGGGAGTTTTATCGCAACGTTTTCCTACGCAGGTTTATTGATGCGCAGGGATATGTCACGATGGATCAGCACATCGGATTGGCCCATCCCGAAGGCTGGCCCTTCCCGACCTGGCAGCAAGCGGGCGGTGCAGGTTGGCATTTCACGCATGACGGGGATCATTATGCAAAGTTTCTTTCGACTCCCCTGGCGACTGTTCAGGGGTGGACATTGGACGGCATCCAATCGCAGGGTCTCGATAAAATGCAGGGCTTGAAGTTGAAACTGACACGAGCCAACGCCGTTCTGACCTCTCCGGTGTGCCAGGCAAACTCGTTCGCTTCTCCATTCGTTGTCCTGCAGTGGGATCACGAACGGCTCCCCGGCGATGCGAAACCCGTTCTGCAGTGGACAACAGCGGCTGCTCATGAATTCAGCCAGGAGCGGGAGATATGTTTGAAGCCGGAAATGACCCGGAAAAAAAAGAATGGTCTTTCCTTTACCGCGATTCCGGTTTATCAAAATCCGCTCTGGCAGGGCACAATCAGGCAATTGCGGATTAAATGGAATAACAGAGCTCCTGTCGATATCACACTGCGGGCGATGCACACGGCAGTTGATACCAGACACCCGATCACAAATATCCTGTTTGTGCAGGGAGCGACAGACTATTTCAACTGGACGACAGATACGGAGTTCCTGCAGAAGAATATCTCAAGGATGCGTGGTGCAATCGAGTACGCCATCAATGAATTTTCTGTCAGGGAAAACGGATGCGTTCTGGTGAAATGGGTGGGGCACAACGGGAAGGCGGGCTTTGACAGAAAAGCCGATGGAACCAAGGTGATCCATTTGGGGCAAGGGGTCGGGAACAATTATTGGGATTTGCTCCCTTTTGGCCATCGCGATTGTCTGGCAACAATCTATCTGTTCGATGCATTGAACCGACTGGCAGGATTGGAATCACAGATTGAAGCGCATCCTGAATGGAAAATTGGCACCGCGAAACAGGGGTTTTCGTCGGTTGATCTGAAAAAGTTGGCTTCAAGAATTCACATCGAATCGACGCAGAAATTCTGGAATCCCACCACCAGACGATTCGTCGCCTGTATCGATAGTGACGGCAAAGCGCACGATTATGGCTTTACCTTTCTCAACCTGGAAGCCATCTACTATGGATTCGCAACAGCGGAGCAGGCGCGGGAGATTCTGGATTGGATCGATGGGAAACGCATCGTGAATACAGATACTTCCCAGGCGGGTGATATCTATCATTGGGAATTTGCACCACGGGCAACCACGAAGCGAAACATCGAGTGGTACGTGTGGGCCTGGCACGGGCCGGAAAGTATCCCGTGGGGAGGACAGGTTCAGGATGGCGGGGCAGTTCTCGGTTTTTCCTATTTTGACATGATGGCGAGACTGAAAACGAACGGCCCGGATGACGCCTGGAAGCGAATGCAGGCTATTCTCACCTGGTATGATAAAGTGCAACGGCAGGGAGGTTATCGGGCTTATTATGCCAAACCGGGGAGAGGAACTCTGCAGGGGGGTGGGACAGCCGGCGGGCTTGGCATCGACCACGAGTTTCACGAGAGCGTTCTCGTTCCTCAAACGATGCTTTACGGTTTTCTCGGATTCAAGCCGATCCCTGGTGGCTTTTCCATCACCCCGAATTTACCGACCGCGTGGCCCTGTTTGACCGTCACAAGAATTCATGTGCAGGATCAGGTGGTTGCCATAACGGTCTCGAAAGACGAAATCAGGATTAAAGCGGAACGTCTTGGCGAGAATTCTCTGACCGTTCTGCTTCCTGATGAGAAGTGGAAGCGCCTGTCAGGGCCGGTTGTACTGGAAAAGAACCGGGCGGTTCTCCGGTTCGGCCCGGTAGATCGAGCCGCTGTTTTTACCAGAAAATCGTCAGGGAAAACCGACTGAGCGGCTTTTCGGCCCCTTTGCAGGGATGTGTTTGCTTGACGGCCGGCTCTTTTCTCACGGTTTCGAAACCGGAAAAAGTGGTCGTCGAACGTATGACGAATTAACGCTCCCGCCTACAACCCATCGCGGCTGGTTCATTCTGATAGCCGCAACCAAACTGATATTTTTCTATAATTTGCGAGCCGTTCGCAAACTTTTAACGTTAGCAGTATGGATAGGGCGGGAATCAAAAAATAAATCGCCTCTGTTGTCTGGATAATCGGCTGGACACTGGCGATACAGGGCTCAATCTGTTCAAATACACCGATTTATCGATATTCGGAAAAGCCTTGTTTCGGGCGGTGAGTAGTTCGCGAAACCGGCGGCGGAAAAATTCAGGGTTTGCCGGGGTCTTTTAATCGTTTTCACTTCATTGCATTCGATATTTCATTCGATTGGATGTCTCATATTTTCACGATCATCGCAGGCCGAAGCGGTGTAAGGGAACCGATTCTGTTTCTGCAATCCCAGGTTCAATTTAATCAGGAAGATTAACCGGAAAAATGGTTCACGAAGAAACGAAGATTCCTGAGGATACCGAAGTACGTAAAGAGTTGCTCAAGCCCGCTTTTTTGGCACTGCTGGCGACACAGTTTTTTACTGCATTCAACGACAACTTCTTTCGTTGGCTGGTCGTGCCGATTGGGCAGGAACCGTTGGGCGATACGATGGCCCTGGCATGGGGAGCCATTCTTTTCACGCTGCCCTATTTGATCTTTGCGCCGACAGCCGGTTTTCTGGCAGACCGCTTTGCCAAACGGAAGGTAATCGTTGGCTGCAAGTTTGCGGAAATTGTGGTGATGCTGATCGGTGTGATCGCGATTCGCTATGGCAATATCTATTTGTTGATGTTTCTCGTTTTCTGCATGGGAACACAAAGTGCGCTCTTTTCCCCTGCAAAGATCGGAGCGATTCCGGAATTGCTCTCGGTCGGTTCTCTCTCTTTGGGGAACGGATTGATGGCGATGGTCACAATCGTCGCCGTTGCGATGGGACAAGTGGCCGGATACAAGGTTTATCAGGCAAGTTTCGGGGCAGACAACATTCTGGATCACCTCTGGCCGATTGCCGTTGGGCTATTGGGCATTGCCTTGATCGGCTGGTTGATCAGTCTGCTCGTTTTTACGAAGCCGTCCGCCGATCCGAATCGCAAATGGAATATCAACCCGGTTTCCGAACTGCGTCCCTCGGTCAAGCAACTCTTTCGGGATCCTCCACTTGCCCGGGCCGCTCTCGGGATTGCGTTTTTCTATTTTATCGCCCTGTTGTTTCAGGTGAATATCGACGCGTTTGGCGAACATACTCTGGGGTTGGATAAATCACAAATCGGCAATTTGATGCCGATGCTTGTTACCGGTATCGGGGTCGGCTCTGTTCTGGCAGGTTGGCTTTCCGGGGGAACGATACAACTCGGATTGATTCCCATCGGGGCGATGGGCATTGCCTTCTGCTCGATGGTGATCGGGATTATCGGCTGGGATATCGATATTTCTTCTCCCGCTTCCCGGCAGGCAGGTTATGTGCCGACGGCGACCTGGCTGGTTTTGCTCGGAACGATTGCGAGTCTGTTTTATGTTCCGTTGGAAGCGTTTTTGCAGCATCGTTCTCCTGAAAAAATCCGGGGCACAATTCTCTCAGCCAGCAATGCGCTGACAAACACGTTCATGCTGGTGGCGATGGGGCTGTTCATGCTGCTGCGGGAAGGCTTCAAATTCGATCCTCCCACCGTCTTTTTTGCTTGCGGTTTAATGACGGTGCCAGTTGTCGTTTCCAGCTTCTCCTACTACGGCGACCGTTTTGGCCGCTTTTTGATGCGTTCGGTTTGCAACCTTCTTTATTCGGTTCATTTGCACGGGTTCGATAAAATCCCGGAGCAGGGGGGTGTGCTGTTTGTGCCGAATCATGTTTCCTGGAT
>JALWSL010000300.1 GCA_027080405.1 Planctomycetaceae bacterium | reverse complement strand
ACGGAGGTACTCGGTCACGGCTCTTTCGGTTGGATGCTTCGGCGACTGTTGAATGTCACATCGATCGTGGAAAATCGGCAATCCGCTGCGGTTCATCCAGCGCAGAGCGAACAATATCGATCAAAGTTTCTGCCGCCTGCTCCGGCGAACAGGATAATTCCAACCGGGAAACGGCGTTGTTCTTTGAAGCAGCACTGTTCTTCTCCGATCTGTTCTTTAGTGAATGGGACAACCCATTGCCCAGCACTTTCCAGGTGGGTGGTCGTGTCCACCTGTTTTCAATTTCTGTATTGGTGACAATCTCCAGTTCCTGTGCAGAAAAGGTACTGCGGAGAAGATCAACGGTCGAATCGCGCAAGCCAACTTCCCAGCAGGAAAGGTCCAATCTCAACGGGCGAACAAGAAGCCGGCTCTGAAGATCGGCGGCAGTTGTTTCTCGCTGCGGATGCCTCCAGTCGGATGCAATTTCCGCCAGAGGATCGAGAACAAACCGTCGGTACCAACAGGCCGGATGAGGAAGCGACAACGTCTCGGACTGGATCTGTAAATCATCCACCGCAATCAAATCGAGATCGATATGGCGCGGCCCCCAGCGGACTCCCCGAACCCGTCCCAACCTGTTTTCAATTTCCTGGCATACAGTCAGCAACTTTTCAGGCTCAAGCGATGTCCGCACACAGACCACAGCGTTGAGAAAGTTTTCCCCGGCCAGATTCCCGATCGGCGAAGTAGCATACAGCCCGGAACAGTTGAGAACTTCCACCTCACCAGTTTTTCGTAAGTCTTCAACCGCCCGATGCATCGTCTGCGCGACGTCCCCCAAATTCCCTCCCAGGGCGATGTAAGCCGTTCTCCTCATTCCGCATTCCCAATCTCGATTCCGATCACTGGCAATGTTCCCGATTTCTGACTATCCCGTGTAAACAAAGTGAGGAAACAGCAGTGGGCGATGGCTAATGTGGTGACATCATCTCCAGTATTTTCAGATGATGCTCCGCTTTTTCCCTGTCATTTTGCAGACGATAGATTTCAACAAGCCATCTGCGAATCTGCAATGCTGAGGGGTTCAATTCCAGGGCTTTTTCTCCGGCCACGGCTGACTCCTTGTATTGATCGAGCTGTCCGTAAAGATGCGACAGGCGACCGAAATACTCGAAATCCCAGGGATCGACCTTGATTAACCGCTGCGCGCACTCGATGCCCTTTTTCCATTCACCATTTTCGTGGTAGAGCATCATCAACCGTCTCAGTGCATTCTCGTTATTCGGAAATCGGGCCAACACTTTTTCCCAGGTTTGAACGGCCTTTCTCACATCACCAACGAGCCAGTAAGCAGTTCCCAGCGATATCAGCGCATCCCAATCGTCCGGAGCAACACGGATCCACTTTTCCAGGGGAGAGATGGCGTCAATCACCAAAGCCTGCTGGCCACGCTGCTCAGCCATCTTGATCAGTGAAATCGCCTGGGCCCGGACGAGTTCGGACTCGGGAATGTCACCTTCTTCCGCACCAAAAACATAAAGGCTGAGCTTTTTTTTCTGCTTTGAATGTTTCTTTTTCTTTTTCTCAAGGCGCCTGAGCACACGATGAT
>JALWSL010000299.1 GCA_027080405.1 Planctomycetaceae bacterium | reverse complement strand
AAATGGAGCAGGTCGTTCGTTATCAAGTCCCTTTCCGGGTGTCTGCCGGCAAACGCCTGCTGACATTCGCCCATAAACGCTGGAGCAGTTCATTGAAGTCCCATCTTCCGCCGAGAGAGTTGTTACAGGAAACCCACGATTTCCCCTGTCCCTACACCTTCAAGGTGATTGGCGAATCAAACGAATCGTTTGTGCAGGATATCATTGCAGCGGTTCGATTGGGGATGAGCTACGATTTTGATCCCCCGTATGTGGCGAAAGAGACATCCGCGGGACGGCACGTTTCCTTGACGTTCGAACCGGTTGTCAATGATCCGGATCAGATTCTCGCCGTGTATGCAGAACTCCAAAAACAACAGGGCGTCATCTTGATGCTATAACAGCGAAGTAGCATCCGCTGTGCAGACCAGTTGCGGTTGAATTCAATAACAATATCGCTGGGTGCTCTTGTTGGTGTCTTATGCCACGGCTCTGTGAGCCGTGTTTATCATCACTATTGTAGCGGGGTGGCCACTACCGGACGGCTGGCGCCGTTCCGCTTGCAATGCCTGGCCGTTGCGAGAAAATAATCTCTCGCAAAGACGCGAAGCCGCAAAGGATTACATGCGGCCTTTGAATTACCTTCGTTTGGGAATCCAATATGGAAAACTCCCGGCGTCTTGGTGAGATACTTCTCTGGCCTCTCCGTGTCTCTGTGGTTAATTTCATTTTCCAGAACAACAGGCCAGATGCAGTTTATGTAGGGCCGCTTCCACCGGCCATTTCAGTCTTCTTGTCGATTTAATCAACGACGCCAGATGTCCCGGTTAATGCCTTGTGCCACGGACTGCGGGAGATAGTTATCATCGCTATAGTCGCTACTTACTCAAAGTGAGCAAAAATTAAATGTTCATCAGGTGTTCGCGGACTCGTTGTCGGATCCGTTTCTGTTTAATTCCTCTGGTAAAACTCATGATTTGATCATGGCGAATCTGCTGTCTCAATGTGGTGATCCGTTCGCGAAATCTCGGCAGGGGAATCTCTTTCTTCTGGCACGCTTGGGCACCGGCAGCTTTCATGCTGTGGTGGGTCAGCAGCAGGTGAGCCAGACAGACCAGATGCAGGTGTCGTCGGATTCCCTTCCGCTTCAACATCTGGTAATCGCCCAGCCCTAGTTCACTGCGCAGTTCCTTGAACAACACTTCTATGTTCCAGCGTTTCTCATAGATCGCTATCACCTCACGCGGAGCACGCTCCAATTCATTGGTCGCCACCGCCAACACTTTCTTCCAGGGATCGCTGCGACGTTTGGAAAATACAATTTGTACCTCCTCACCGAGACGAACGAAACGCCGTGGTTATCGAACGTCTCAATAATCCGGGAGAAGTCGAGCAGCGATCGGCTGAGCCGGTCCACCTTGTAGACAATCACGCAGTCGACTTTCCCGGCTTCGATGTCGGCCATGAGACGCTGAAGAGCCGGGCGCTCCATGTTCCCGCCGGTGAACCCGCCGTCGTCATACCGTGTGGGGATGCAAACCCAGCCCTCGTTCTTCATGCTGGCGATGTACGCTTCACCCGATTCCCGTTGGGCATCGAGGGTGTTGAATTCC
>JALWSL010000298.1 GCA_027080405.1 Planctomycetaceae bacterium | reverse complement strand
AACGCAGCTCTGGAAGCGATGCGGGCCATCGATGTCGAACCGCCCATGACGATCTCGCTTGCCAAACGCGAAGAGGAAATCTACCTTCCCGGTGAGGCAGAACCGAAAAAACTTTCCCGGCACTCCTATGCTCTGCGACTGCTTCAATACGTTCGGGATGAGTCACACCGCTTCGCCCAGCACTATCATCACATTTTACGGAACAAAGCAACCTTTGATGGATAACCGTTCGAAACAACCCGAGTTCGATCCACATGCGCGGGAGTTTTCTTCGCGGGACTGGACGATTATGGCCTACTTCGCCGGCTTGGGCATTGTTCCGCTAATCGTCATTCTGATCGTGATTTACTTTCTGTTTGCCAGAAACCCGAACTTCGAGAACTTTGCTCCCGCTCCCCAAGCAGAACCGCATCAGGAATCGGGTTCTCAAACATCGCACTCCCTATTATGGCATCTCCCGAAAAAGACCGGTGCATGAAAAATCGACTCCTGCCGGTTTCCATAGCCGGAATCATTCTCTGCTCGCTCGGCTGGACATGGATCAGTTTCAGCTTCGACCCGTTTCGTGAAACGGGCGCGTTGGCCAATACCTCCCGTCCTTTTGCCCTGTTCTTTTCGCTGGCCGTTTTGGGATCTGTCGCCTATTTCATCGCAATCTGGCAGGCAGTCGTTCACCCGCGCACTTTTCGGCTCAAGGAAATTATTGGCGTCGCCGTGCTCTGCCGCCTGTTACTGATTCCGAGTATCCCCATTCAGGAAATCGATCTTTATCGCTACCTCTGGGATGGATATGTCATCAATCAGGGAGTCAACCCCTACCGTTACACTCCCGAGCAAATAAAACAGGCCCTCGCAGCAAGTGCATCCCCAAACCGCCCCGATGCCCCTCCCCTGCCGGACGAACTTTCCCATCGTGACCACACAAAACCCGCTACCGCCAATCCGGAAATCGCTTCACTGGTCTCTCTGTGCCAGACGCAACCGGAAGTTCACCGCATTCTCGACATCGTTCATTTTTCTGAACTGCCCACCGTCTATCCCCCGGTCAGCGAAGCGGTTTTCGCTCTCTCGGTTTTCACAACACCACGCGACACATCACGCTATGTTCGACTCGTTGTATTGAAGACCTGGTTGATGCTGTTTGATCTGTTGACTCTTGGAGGGATCGTTGTCCTGCTGAAACAGCTTTCTATTCCCGGAAGCTGGGCCGTCGTCTATGGCTGGTCCCCTCTGGTTTTGAAAGAATACGCAAACTCCGGACACCTCGATACGATCACCGTCGCCTTCAGTCTCTGGAGCGTTATTCTACTGATCCGAACCGTTGAGCTGAGCGATTCCCGTGTGAACGATCATCCGTGTCAAAAGACAATTCTCCCGCTGCTTTGCAGTGCAGTTCTTTTTGCATGCAGCATCGCGGGCAAGCTCTACCCTCTTGTTCTGACTCCTGTACTTCTGGTTTTTCTTCTGAGACGTCTGGGAGCCCGATTGACTGGAACCTGGCTTGTCACTTCCGTCCTGGCGTCTTTCCTGTTCCTTTCGCCCTGGATATTTGCCGATCTCGGCCAATCAGCCCCGAGCACCCAAACATCACAAC
>JALWSL010000297.1:361-6637 GCA_027080405.1 Planctomycetaceae bacterium | reverse complement strand
CGACTCGGAGCTGACTGCGTTTTTCTTTTCCTCCGTATCCGGGGTTTCCACATCCGCAGAAACCGCTGAACTTTTCCGAGTTCGTTTTTTCGTTCTCGTGGCGCGACGCGTCGTACTTGTACTCTTAATGGGCATAAATCATTCCTACCGCAGTGAGAATTCGAAAATTCTCCAACAGCTTTTTCAAGCAAACATTAACGTAATTCAACTTGAGAGATTCCGGTTGAATCTGTCAAGATCCCATGAAGACTTGCCTTCAACCAATCAATAAGGCGTCGCCTTCAACCAGCTCAATTCACAAAATCCGGACGCAACCAGGGAAAGTTGTCGGACAGAAACGTAACAGGGACAACCATCACAGGGGCAGCAGACGCCACCCCGGCATTTTCGACCGCATCCTGTCTCGCACATTCCAAACCGGAGCAGAAACCAAATCCGGCACTCGCATGGACTCCGCTCTTCCAGCCTGTATCCCGGGCAGGGAACACCAGACGAGCCACTCAAGTTCACACACAAGGCGGATAGAAAACGCTCCCGATACGGCACTTCTGAAGGAAACGGGGTCCTGGCCAATCAGGTAAAAATGCCAGATACCTGTTACTCGCTGTGTACCAAAGGAGAACTCGCTCGTGAGAACAAGACTTGATGGAATCTGCAATCATATCAACAGAATCAATTTGTCGGATTCCTTCCCAATAACTCAAAGAGGTACTTCTCTTAACGTGACCTGCGTCACCGTTTCAAACAACCACCCGGGCGATATTGCAGACCCCACCAGATAAAGATGAGGAGAATTCACCGTGTGGCAAATCAAGCCTGAGAAAATACTCCTGTAACACCCGAGTCGAAAACAAGAGCTCCAAACAGATTCAGAACTCGGCTTCCCACATTGCCATCGACATACCGGCGTTTTACCGGAGTGCCACAGCTGTGTCACATTGAGCCAACAATCCATTAAACTATCAAAAAACTGACGAACTCCAAGCCTGGAAACAGGCCGGAAGGGACGAAGTTTCAGCACGAATCACTTACGAAACGTTTTTCCTTCTACCGCTTCCTGTAACGTCAGTTCCCGAAACGCATAAACACCACCCACTGCCATGGGGCAAGGCAAAAAAGCGGGGGGAAAGTTTCTATTTTCCGAACGAAAGCCTTCGGGAGCCACAAAAAACGACTCTTTCCTGTGCTAACGAACGGCCTCTTCAAAACCAATATAAGAAGGCACGAACAGGCACGACTGTCGTATTTTCGGATTACCAACGGACGCTTTTATGACCTGTCTACCACAAGGTGCCTGAAAGCGATCTTCATCCAATTACCACCCGTAGAACTATTCACGCTTTCAGAATAGTTGAACTGCTGCAAACACCAAAACGAGGGCGTTCCCGCGCTCATTCCCCAAGGGTGACAAGAAAACAATTCGACAGCGTTGTGAACGTCATATAACAACACGAGCCCGACTGCAAGCGACTCGTCAACAGCTTTCCTCTTTACACACCAAAAAACTCCCAACCACTCCGAAACTCCTGTTTCGGCAGCAAGCTGGTTACGGATCAGCAATAATCCATATACCTAAGTATGGCTTACTCACCGTTCCGTGTCAATCCTTCTTGTGAAAAGCTGGAAAAATGCAGAAAAAGGGAAAAAACAAGCCGATTTCGCGCTCTCTTTCTCGTTCGCACTTCCATGATAGCCCATCTGTCACTGCCAAGCATCGTTCGAAATTGACGATGTCCACAAGAACGAGGATATTCGCAAGATCGACAAGCACAACAGGTCAAACAGAGGATCCCCTCAGACAGAACAGCCCGTTGACCAGCAGAATCTCAAGTCCGCAGGGCTCCACGTTATATGAAACAGACGTGTCTCAACAAACCAACGAGCATCAGCACGACGGTTTACGAAAACAGGCAGCCCGATACCACAGGCCCTGACGGAAGAGGGCGTCAACGTATCAAAGTTGCTTCAACATCGCGAGGGGCAAGAACATGTCTGGTATTGATGTATCGCTCTGGATCGATTTCGAATATTTCACGATTTTCAGCCGTGCTGAACAGGTAAAGACTGTCATTATAGTAGGCTGCGAATTCTGTTGACCCTGGAATGGCACGATCCGTTTCCCACATGATGACGGGATCGCAACCGAGCAGTCGAGGGGCGTATTTCTGAGGATCAGCTTCAAACAGATCCCGCGACTCCGCATCCGAAAAAAGATATTTCTGTTGTCGATATTGAACAGTCCACTTTGGGTTCCCGCGGACCCAGGCTCTCTCCTGATACAGTTTGACCGGGCAATAGCCATCCAGCGCGATAAAGACAACTTCCGGTTCGCTCTGTTCGGTCTGTTCATCAATCTCGCGCGGATCGGGAACTCGTTCTTCCAGATCGGATTGGGCCAACTGTTCGGCAGGAAGATTGGCTGGCTCGAACAATTCACGGGGGAACGGAGCGGGCTGCCCCAATCTGACATCCAGCGGAGAGGTTTTTGCAGGAGAATGGCCGGATTTGTTTCTGCTCGCCAAAATCTTTTTCGTCTGTTGATACCGCGCCTGCACCTGAAGCGCCTGGGTGATGTATTCGTTCAATCCCGTCGTTCCGGAGGAAGTCCCCAAAACCCGACCGTCAGGATCCACAAACAAATCGGTCGGGTATTGTGTGATCTGATACATTCTCACCAGTTCGGGAGACTGATCGCCATCCACCTTGACCAATATGATTTTTCCCGCAAGAGCTTCTTTCAACTGCGGAGAAGAAAAGACCATTTGATTCATCGTCCTGCACGGGCCGCACCAGGTTGTCGAAAAATGCACGATCATCGGTAAATCGTGCTCACGAGCCTGTTTGAGTGCTTCCCGAAAATCGTGATACTCAAATCTGGTTTCTGCAGCCTGGCCTGAAACGGAACTTGCAAGGACCAGCATTGCAACAGAAATCCAGCAGCGTAAAAGAAATAAACGTGTTGATCGCATGAGCTTCCCCAATTCGCTATTGGCAACTATTCCTGTTCTGTATCGGTCGGGCACGTTGCCCAGCGAAAGCATGTTGGGGAAAGGGACAGCTTTCTTCACGCAAACAGGTGCAATCACGCGATTATAACGAACAGGCGTCCGGGCAACCGGCGTAATCGTTACAGTCTTAACTGACGAGGAACTTGATCAACGAGCCTCACCGAGGAGAATATCGAGGATACGATCGGGGTCCTCAAAATTGTCGACCAGGGCATCCGGCCTGCTCGATTCAAGCTCTTTGCGGGAGTAAATCCCGGAGGCGACTGCCAGGCAGTTGGCGCCAATCGCACGGGCACATTGGACATCGGCTGGCGTATCGCCAATAATCCAGACAGAATCGCTGTCGATCAACCCCTGACGAGCCAGGCAGTCAGCGGCTTCGCGTGCCATATCATCTCGATGATAGTGCCCGTCACCAAATACACCGAAAGAGAAATGGTGTTCGAGTTTGAAGTGCCGAACTTTCATCCAGCCACTTTGCTTAAAATTTCCCGTCAGCAAGCCGACGGACTCCTGCGAACAGTCAGGCAGACGCCCGGAGAGCGAATCGAGCAGTTCACGAACTCCGGGCAACACACGGCCCTGTTTGCTGTTGAGATATCCGGGCAACAGATTGAAATATCGCTGCCGAAATCTGGCAAAATCCTCCTCTGTCGAACGGAGTCCGTGCCCGGTCAGCAGGTCGGTCACAATACTCCGTTCGGTTCTCCCCGCGAACGATATATCGCAGGTCACCTCGTCAATGCCAAATTCGAGCCGCAGCGCCTCCTCCATCGCTTTTTGTCCCGCATGACCGGAATCCAGCAGAGTGCCATCGATATCAAACAGGAAAACGGGTGCCATAAAACGGAAACCTGCCAGAATCTCGTGCCGGCCAATCAGCTTTTCCTGAGTAACCCGGTCGTCTGCACTACTAACTGTTCAAGTTTACGAACGGTGCGAAAACTTTCGAAAATCTCATTTTGGTTACAGCGGTCAGAACAGACCAGCCGTGCCGGGTCTGTCTCGGGATGTGGCCTGGAATGCCTGTGACGTCAGCCTTCCAGAACTCCCCACCGCATATCATTTCTCCATCCCATCAAGCAACGTATGGCAGGAGCTGGCAATGAGGTCAGCCGTCTGCTCAGCCGTCTGGTTGGTCACGTTTATCGTCAAATCGTACTGAAGGGGATCGCTGCAATCAGCTCCATAGTTCTTCCTGATAAATTCTTTACGTTGGGCATCAATTCGATGGATCTGTTTTTTCGCCTCATGGGCAGGCACGTTCTTGTGCTTTGCAAATCGATCAATACGTTCCTGTTCAGAAGCGATCAACCGTACCGAAAGACCCTTTTCCGGCGGGAGAATGAAACCGGCTCCCCGACCGACAAGGACTACCTTCCCGTGAACAGCCGCCAGCAGAATCAACCGGTTCAACTGATGCAGATAGGCCGGTTGCGAGAAGTCCCGATCCAGAATCAAAGAGGAAAAGAACTCGCCGACAAGGGCGGAATTTTTTTCATCCAGATTTTCCACCACCATTTTGGAAACATCGTATTTCTCGGCCATGTAATCGACGATCTGCCTGTCAATTACCTCCCAGCCCAGTTTTTTTCCGAGCAACTGGGCAATATAACTGCCGCCGACTCCCGATTCACGGGAGATTGAAACATAAGGCCCCAATTGATGATGCAGATTCTGGCGATCGGCAAATTCCTCAAACTGTCGATTGCTGATCCATTCCGAAAGGTAGTTGGCTGCCTGCTGTTCGGTTTGACTTTGTTGTGCTGTCATGGTGCTTTCTTTCCTGCGACAAGATATTCCGGACGAAATCTGAAACGGTTTCACTTCTCCTGACTCTGACTCGCCGGTTCCTTGATGGTCTCGGCGAATATGTATCGTGACGGATCTTTCAGAAACTGTTCCTTGTTCTTTTCAGTTAAAAAATAGTAACGATGTCCCTGGTACTCGCAGTTGGCTTCACAAATCAGTTTGGAAACCCGCAAACCTGCGACCGGTTCAGTCACCAGATTATCTTTCTGATACTGATCCGCAAACTCCAGTTCCAGATAGGTCCTGGTAAAATCCAGCAGTCGTTCCTCCACCCAGGTGGCGATTTTCTGATCATCGATTGCATCCAGCGGAACCTCCAACTGGGCATGCCGGTTGTACTGAATGAAGATGGGGAGAATCTCGAGATCGTAGTGAATCAGCAGGTTCCTGATCTCCTGATCGTGAGCGACGCTCATCCGCAACGTCGTTCTCGCCGGAAACCTTACCGTTTGAGGAAACTTCAAAACGAGAGCGGTCTGATCGCGGCTGTCTCTTTCCAGGAATTCGGTCTTGCCAAACACCGATACCAACTGCTGCATTCTCGGTAAAATGATTTCCTCCACAATCCGCTCAGATTCCCGGTCACTTTTTTCGTGCCTGGCCCTGAGTTGTTCGAAATCCTGCAGCTTCTCTTCCCGCAACTTCCGGATTCGCTGTTCGGCCGCTTCAACTTCCGCCTGAATGCGCTCGACAAAACTTGACGACTCCTCCATCACATCCACCCCCATCCCATTCACAAATTCTTGCGCCGGAACACGTCACTCCCAGAGGGTATTCTATGCAGGAGTGTAATTCAATCAATGACGAATCCATTCATGTTATTTCATGTTATATTCATGTTATTTTGTGTGCTTTGGTCAGCTTGCCCGAAAGAATCGCCCGAAAGTATTGCTCGAAAGTATGCAGGACAGCGCGATAATAATCCGTCCCCTTGTTCATTCCGCGTTCATTCCGCATCGAACCAGTTTTTTCCATGTTTGATATCTACGACCAGCGGAACATCGAGATTCATCGCCTGCTCCATTTTGCCACGAACCAGAGTGATTAACTGTTCCCGCTCATCATCCGGTGATTCAAATACAAGTTCATCATGAATTTGCAACAGCATTTTCGCTTTCAGGGACGATGCCTGAATCGCTTCATGGACGTGGAGCATGGCCAGTTTGATCAAATCCGCCGCAGACCCCTGTATCACCGTATTGATGGCGGTCCGTTCGGGCATATTGCGATTACGTCCCTGAATATTTTTGATGCCGGATATGGGACGTCTGCGACCAAGAATCGTGTAGGCATAACCGGTTCGGTGACATTCTTCGAGTGTCTGTTCGATAAACTGTTCGACACCAGGATAACGGGCGAAATAATCGTCGATGAATTCCGCGGCCTGTTCCTGCGGAATGTTCAGCGAAGCCGCCAGACCAAATGAACTCTGGCCGTAGATAACGCCGAAATTGAC
>JALWSL010000297.1:0-351 GCA_027080405.1 Planctomycetaceae bacterium | reverse complement strand
CCGCTTTGGCAACCCGTCGCATTTCTTTATCGACGTCCTGTTCACTCACATGGAAAACCTCCGCGGCAACAGCCGTATGAATATCGAGCCCGCTCCGGAATGCCTCTATCAACGCCTCATCCTGTGAAAAATGGGCCAATATCCGCAATTCAATCTGTGAGTAGTCGCAACAGACCAGTTCTCCATTTTCATCGCCCGGAATAAATGCTTTACGGATCTGTCTCCCTTCATCGGTACGGATCGGGATGTTCTGCAAATTCGGATCACTGGAACTGAGCCGTCCGGTCGCCGTGACAACCTGGTTGAATGAAGCGTGAATCCGCCCTGTTTCCGGATGAATCAGTTTCGGAA
>JALWSL010000296.1 GCA_027080405.1 Planctomycetaceae bacterium | reverse complement strand
ACGGTACTCTCTGCGATTTTCATCTGCCGTAATGATTTTCTCAATTTCCCCATGGCCCGGTCGATGCCCGTCAATTCGCCAAGAAAGTTCTGCATGCGGGGGGATTCATTCGGATAGAGGGCTTTCAATTCTTCGGTTGCAATATGGGGCGAATGAGGCGAGCCGAACCAGATAACCGCCAGAAACGGTTTCCTGTCCTCTTTCGCCTGCTTCATAAATTCAACAGCGTAATCGACAGGAACCTGCGAACTTTCACCTTCTGTCTGAATCACTTTTCCGTTGAAGCTCATTAACGGATTGTTCTCATAAAAATTGGGACTGGACAGCCAGGTGGTAAACCCGGAATGGCCCGGACAAACCGGACTGTCCGCTCGAACAGAACCGAGGTGCCATTTCCCAAAATGTCCCGTCGCATAGCCCGCTTTCTGCAAAAGTTCCGCGATGGTCGTTTCCTGTGGACGCAAGGGAAACCCCCAGGAAAAGCAGCCAAAGCGATTGGGGTGTCTGCCCGTCAGAACGGATCCTCGTGTTGGCGAGCAGACCGGAGCCGCCGCGTAGAACCGATCGAATCGTAATCCGTTCGCAGCCATTTCATCCAGCACTGGTGTTTTAACGGAGGAAGCACCGTAATAGGCCACATCTCCCCATCCCTGATCATCAGCCATGCACAGAATGATATTCGGGCGATCCGCTTTGTCTCCCGCAGCGACCCCCGGTTGCAGCAGAAGAACAGTCATCAGGATTACCGAAAGGCGTCTCGGCAGTTTCGATCGTGTTGTCAAACGTATTGTCAAACGCTCACACATCGGTCGTTCCACCTTTTCACAGCGGGATTTCGGTTGCGAAATCTATTTTTCGCCCAAAGCAACCTTTTTCAGCCTATCACCGGTGAGCCGATATGTAAACCATTCCCGCATCGCGGTCGCTTCAAGCGAATCGTAGAAGTTGATAGCTGGTTCGTTCCAGTCGAGCACGGCCCATTCGAGCCGTCCGCAGTTCCGCTGAATCGCAAGTTGCGCAACCTTCTGCAACAGTTTGCCGCCAATCCCCTTTCCCCGAAACTCCTGTTGCACAAAAAGATCTTCCAGGTAGATTCCCGGTTGTCCCAGAAACGTCGAATAATTGTGGAAGAACAGGGCAAATCCAACCACTTTCTTTTCAAGCCTCGCCAGCAGACATTCTGCAAACGGCTTCTCCCCAAAAAGTGTCTCGGAAATTTTCTCCCGTGTCGCGACCACTTCTTCGGACAGATTTTCATACTCCGCCAATGCCCGGATCAATTTCAATATCTCGTCTGTGTCCTGCACTGTTGCCGGTTCGATGGAGAGCCTCATGGAGAATTTTTTCAAAAAAACAGGAATTGGGAAACAGGGCAATCTTTAACGATTAAAGATCTTGTATCAATTATGCCGATAGTAACGGGTGTATCGATGCCGACAATGTTGTTTTAGTGAAATTTACGCATCTAAAACGTCCAATTGGGGAATTGCCTGTCGGCTTGTTGGGGGGAACCATCCATGCGTTTACGAACGCACAATCTCTGTTTTGTATTGGCGATCTCGGTGTTCTCGGCGATCTGCTTGAGCGGATGCGTTG
>JALWSL010000295.1 GCA_027080405.1 Planctomycetaceae bacterium | reverse complement strand
TTAGTGTCACGGACGTCATCGAGGGAAGCCAAACGGAAAGTCTTCTTAATGCGCCTGTACCAATCCTTTACAACGACACAGTTTCAAGTTACCATACGGTGTGTTTTCATTGTCGCTGCCACGGCGTGAGCGGCAGGGGTGTTTTGTATCCGTTGTTCTACAAAATTGGAGGGTAAGTTGATGAAATGCCTGCGTATCACTTCGCGCGATCCTGAAAAGGGATTTACGCTGATCGAACTACTTGTGGTCATTGCGATTATCGCAATCCTCGTCGCTCTGTTGCTTCCCGCTGTTCAGCAGGCGAGAGAAGCGGCCCGACGTTCGTCCTGTAAAAACAATTTGAAACAGCTTGGGCTTGCTTTGCACAATTATCACGATACCTACAACATTTTTCCGCAAGGTCAATTCTGGGTACAGGGAGCTTACAGCTGGCACGGAAACTCGGCGTGGGTTTCTTTGCTGCCGTTTCTTGAACAGGCCCCGCTTTACGAGAAGTGGAATTTTAACGTGTCGTACCACACGGGTAATAATGCATTACGTCAAACCAAAATAGCGGCTTTCTGGTGCCCTTCCGATCGTCGCTTTGGTTCGGGTACCGGTCCCGGAAACAACTATGCCGGTTGCGGCGGATCGACACCCTTTATCTACCAGTGGAATGGTAGAGATTCGCATGGCATCATTTTCAGACGGGTTTCCATTAGCATGAGGGATATTCTGGATGGGACCTCGAACGTCGTCATGGTCGGCGAAATATTGAAAGGAGATGGCGATCAGGGGCGTTTGTCAGACAGCGATATCACCCGTGTTGGCACAACGCCTACGTTTGCGAATCCTGAATTTGCCACTCAAGCTGAAATCGACGCAGCCGGAGCTGCTTGTGATGCAGGTGTCGCACCCTCCGCCCAGTATTCACTAAGCCAATGTGGTCGTGACTGGGCGGCTCCGTACCCGTTCCAGACGACATTCAATACGACGGTTCCTCCCAACTGGTCGCACCGCAGTTGTGCGTTTGGAGGTGGTTTTGGTCTTTGTGCTGATCGCAACGGCCTTGTTTCAATGCGTTCCCGGCACTCAGGGGGGGCCCAGTGTACGCTGGCAGATGGTTCCGTCCGGTTTATTTCTGAAAATATCGACCTGACTACCTGGCACCGCCTGGGTAACAGGGATGACGGTCAACCCGTTGGCGAATTCTAGCAGTGCAGGCAGTAGTTGGCCCGTCATGTATTGGGGCATTTTGCAGGTGATTACGCCGAAAAATGCTCGACGCCCATTCAGAAGTTTGATGCGAGAGGGAGTCCGTTGGGACTTCCTCGTTTTTTTCCTGTTTTCCCTTGTGAACTGGCAATCGGTAACAACTTTTTTTGAGAGGCTTTGTGAAAAAAATGATTCCATGGAAAATGATTCTGATGGTGGCTTTGCTGTTCGTCTCCCCGGTCTGTATCGGGTGCAGTGGTGGCTCAAAGGAATATGATCTTCCGACAAGTGATAAAGTTCCTACAGCCAAGGAAAACATCGTCAGTTGGCTCAAAGGAGTAGCCGAGGCAGGAGAAGTGGATAGTGGCGGCGAAATGATGAAAGACGAAATCGCCAAGCTCAAACA
>JALWSL010000294.1 GCA_027080405.1 Planctomycetaceae bacterium | reverse complement strand
TAGCAGTCCTTCGATTTGGATAGAGAAGCCGGACCGCAAGTGATCGACTGGGATGAGCTGGAACAGCGTCAGTGGCCGCTTTCATTTCGCCAGGAGGAAGGTGAGAGGTTCGATGAAGCACTTATTGCCTGAGCAGAACGCCTTGATGCCTGCTTTGCGATCGATGTTGCGTAGTAGCCAGTCCCGTGGCAGTCGCATTCACCGCAAGCATCGTTCACGACGACGAAAGCGAAACCGGCTGATTCCCTTTCGGTAACAGCTTTACGTAGAAATTCCGTTTTTAGATGCCCATTCTCCCTTTCAGAAAGAGAACCCCATGAAAGTTCTATTCATCAACAACAATGGTGGCGGTTTCGCCGATTACATCGAAATCGCCGAAGGAACCACCGTCAACGAACTGTTCGAGCAGAAGACCGGTTCCCGGCGTGCCAGTGATTATTTAATCCGTGTCAACCGCCAACCCTGTTCCGCAACTCAGGTGCTGCAGGAAGGAGACCGCATTTCGATCACACCGACCAAAATTGAAGGAGCCGTACACCAGCGTTAATACTTTTACTTGCAGCAAACAGAACAGCAGCCCGGTGGATGAATTTATCGACCGGGCTGCTTTCTTTTGGGAAGGAGAAAAAATGAGCTCTTACAACCGAAACGCCTGGCAGATCGCCTGTGCGATTGACGAGAAACGGCAGGATCGCACGGTAAAAACAGTCAACCTGCCGCAGGAGGCCTGGCTGGAATCGGAACAGTTACTTCAAAAAATCAACAAGGCGAACCGACATGGCTGGTTTTCTGCCGCGTTAAAATTACAACCGCGTTATCTGCAATCGCTGGAACGAGTACGCGATTCTGTTTCGCAGGTTTATCGTGAACAGGAGTCTGTCCTGTTGCGATCGGACCTGATGCCGTTGGAATCGATCTATCAGGAACTCTGCTCTTTGGCAGATGAGTTCGATGCGGTTGAAATGGATCTGTTTCGCCAACAGATCAGATGCCGAACTTCTGAAATCGAGCTGGAAGGCATTCCGCTTGGCCGCTTTTTGATTGTCCTGGATTGGATGCAACTCCAGCAGAACCAGCCCTACCACATTGAAGCTCTTGAACCGAATCCCGCTGCCTCTTCCGATGGTACGCCGCATCCGCATCTGCAGGATGGGAGTCTTTGCGAAGGAGACGGGAGAGCGGCCATTCGGGCGGCCCTCCAGCAGGGACGGATCGCTGACTTTTTCCTGCTCGTGCAACAGATTCTACAAACCTATAACCCGAATTCTCCCTACGTCAGCCTGGATCGCTGGTTCGGGACAAATTGCAGCGATTGCGATTATCTGATGGAGCGTGGCGATGCCTGTTGCTGTCAGGATTGCGACAGGGAAATCTGCGCGGAGTGTTCCGAGAGTTGTCAAAACCGTTTCGAAACGGTGTGCCATTCATGCCGTCAAACCTGTGAAGGCTGCCTCGATTCTTTCTGTGCCAACTGTATCGATCCATGTTTTACCTGTGAAAAATCTTACTGTCAGGAGTGCCTGAAAGATGACATCTGTCAATGCTGCCTGGAAGAACAAAAAGAAAACGAAGAAGAAACAGAGCCAGTCGAAGAAATCAAC
>JALWSL010000293.1 GCA_027080405.1 Planctomycetaceae bacterium | reverse complement strand
GGTACTAATAGACAGGAATGACCGGGTCAATGACCCAGCGATCGAGGTTCTGAAAAGGCATGATTGGTTTGGCGGGGGCGTTACGAACTTCCCGCCGTATTGCCTGATAGGCGTCCTGTTCCCATAAGGGGAGCACCCAAGCGTCCAGAACCAGATGATCCTGGAGTTGGCGAAGCGACTTATCGACTTCGCTCCAGTTACGAGCTTCTTCCAGTTCGAGCAGGGATCGCTGCATGGGGAGCGGCAAACGCTGCAGTTCCGGTTCTGTCAGGCGTCCGTTTTCCGAAAGCAGCCGAGGCAACTCGTACTGCGGAGCCAACATACGGTGGGAAACAAGAGCGGCATCCCAACTCGCTGGCGAACCTGCCGTCTCTTTTGCCTCTTTCCGTTTTGGGTCGTTTTTGTTCACATAGACTACCTTCAGGCCCATCGATTCCCACTGCAGTTTGATAAAATCGGCCAGACGCATCATCCCTGGTTCCTCCGAAACAGATAGTCTGACTGTCGAAATTTTCTTTTCTTTCTTCTTTGCTGAACGGGTCAGGATCAAATAGAGGGCTCGCGCTGCGATTCTGTCGAATTCGACAATCTGCCCTGACCGGTTTTTCGCATGGGAATTACTGGGGGCAACTGATTTTGTCAGCCGCAGCTCATTTGGAGCAAAACCTTCCGCCTGGGCAGCAACCTCTTTCATCCCGTTACGATCCAGGCTCGCCAGCAGCGCCAGTCGCAAAGCAGGTTCGTCGGCTAATGCTCCATGAAGATGGAACTGCAGCAGAGTGACCCGGGGAGTATGATACTTCAGCACGAAAAAACGCTGATCCCGTCCCAGTCGCTTCGCGTGGGCCAACGGAAGGTTCGGTATGTAATCCAGTTCGTCCCGAAGCATCGCCCTGAGCAGGCTCTTTTTGTCGGCAAAAGATCGCTCCTGAACCTCCGCCACATTGTAATGAGCCAGGTTGTCTGGCTCCGGGAACGACCGGACGAACTCGGTCATCGAATTTTCGCGTGGCCGGTAAAAAGAATTGGCCAAAGCCGCCTGATGGGCTGCTGCTGGTTCAATATTGAGTAATTCAGTGTTGAATTCAGCATTGAGCAGTGCTGCGAGCAATCCGAAGGGATGCGGAGACTGCGTCGCAAGATGAATCTCCAGCTGGTCGGGAGAATTTGCGTGGATCGATCTGATCGAATTCGCATACAGCCCACGTTGCTGCGGTTCACTTCGCACAGAAACAACTTCCAGATCGCGAGCCAACTGGAAACTCTCCAGTTCCGGGCGGGATTCATAAGGCTGGCGAGTCATTTTCATTTTTAAGCGTACACTGCGTCCCAGATCGCCGGGAGTCCAGGTCTCAATAAAACGGGAGCGGAAACGTGGATACCCCTCGGTAATTTTTTCAACGTGAAACCAGTGATGATCCAACAGGCAGCGACGCATGAACTCACGCTGCCCATCCTGCTCCAAATAACCAACCCTCAAAATTTGGTATCTGTCCTGAATTCTGGTAAGCGGGCGACGATTTTGGCTAGCGAGCGGCCATATTGGGATCGCCTGCCGGGCGAGCAGTGAGGCTGCGCGGTAATTTTTCTTCTGAGATTCCTTCCT
>JALWSL010000292.1:6165-6697 GCA_027080405.1 Planctomycetaceae bacterium | reverse complement strand
TCGTGAGGTTGCGTTCCGGCAGGAATGGTCAGTTTCTTTTTTCCATTCAAAAGAGGGATTTCTATCTCGGCACCAAGGGCCGCCTGCGAGAAAGTGATCGGAACCCTGCAGACCAGGTGTGTCCCTTCCCGCTGAAACAACGGGTGATCTTTGACGATGATCTGCACATAGAGATCACCCCGCGGGCCGCCTCCTTTGCCGGGATTGCCTTCTCCTCTCAAACAGAGTTGCATTCCGTTGTCGACTCCGGCGGGAATCGTTGCTTCAAGTTCGACTGTTTCTTTTTCGAATCCTGCTCCCCAGCAGGTGTTGCATTTCTCCGTAATAACAGTTCCCTCACCCCCACAGTTGGGACAAGTGGACTGCATACGGAAAAATCCCTGGCTCTGCACAATTTGCCCGGCTCCGTGGCAGTAGTCACAGGTTTGGGGAGAAGACCCCGGTTTGGCGCCTGTTCCGTCGCAGGTGCTACAAAGTTTGTTTCGTTTGATTTTGATCGTTTTTTTGCAGCCGAACGCCGCTTCGACCAGAT
>JALWSL010000292.1:0-6155 GCA_027080405.1 Planctomycetaceae bacterium | reverse complement strand
TTTCCCGTGATGCCTGCAGATGATCTCCACGGGCCGGGCCGCGCGAACGTCCACTTCTGCGTCCCGATCCGAACCCGAAGATATCGCCGAACGCCTCGAAGATGTCGTTCACATCCTGAAACGGACTCCCGCCGCCACTGGCCCCCAGACCGGCATGGCCATAACGATCGTATTTCGCTTTTTTTTCGGGATTGCTCAGTACATCGTACGCTTCGGAAGCCTCCTTGAAGCGGTTGATCGCTTCCTCATCACCGGGGTTTCTGTCCGGGTGATTTTTAATGGCGATCTTTCGATAGACCCTCTTGATTTCGGCTATCGACGCATCGCGGGAGACGCCGAGTACCTCGTAATAATCCCGTTTTTCTACCATCATTTTCTGTTTTCTGGACGTGCTTTCGAGATGTGTCACAAAAAAAGGGCCATCGTATCTCGCGATGACCCTTTTCAACCAGTCTTCTCAAACAAGAATCATCTTGACGATTCTATTCTCCGGCTTGATCAGTGTCCCCGGCTCAATCAGTGGACAGCCCCCTCAACGGGCTGGGCGTCCTTTTCATCACTTGCGTTGGTGACAAGAACCTGAGTCGTCAACATCAATCCGGAAATCGAAGCGGCGTTTGTCAACGCGGTTTTAACCACCTTGGCCGGGTCAATAATCCCTTTTTCGACCATATCGCCGTATTCGCCTTTTTTGGCATCGTAACCCTCGTTCGTTTTCATGCCGAGAACTTCATCAGCGATGACAGCTCCATCCTGTCCGCAGTTTTCTGCAATCTGACGGATGGGAGCCTGCAGGGCATTGGCAACGATATCGACGCCGATCTGCTCATCTCCGCTCAGTTCAAGCTTGCGAACCGGTTCGATGCAGCGTAACAGGGCGACGCCTCCGCCGGGAAGAACTCCTTCTTCAACCGCAGCACGGGTTGCATGCAGAGCATCTTCCATACGTGCCTTGGTCTGCTTCATTTCCGCCTCGGTTGCTGCACCGACAGAAATGATTGCGACACCTCCCGTAATTTTCGCCAATCGTTCCTGGAATTTTTCGCGGTCGTAATCGCTTTCGGTCGTTTCAATGTGGTTACGAATCTGCTCAACACGAGTCTGGATTGCCTCCGGATCTCCCGCTCCCTCGATAATGGTGCAGGAATCTTTGGTTATCTCGATGCGGCGGGCCTGCCCGAGTTGCTCAATTTCGACACTTTCGAGCTTGATTCCCAGGTCTTCCGAGATCAGTTCACCACCGGTCAGAACAGCGATATCGCTGAGCATCGCCTTACGACGATCGCCGAAGCCGGGAGCCTTCACCGCCGCGACATTCAACACGCCGCGCAGCTTGTTGATGACCAGCGCGGTCAACGGTTCGCCCTCGACATCTTCAGCGATAATGAGCAGCGGTTTTCCTGTTTGAGAAACTTTTTCCAGGATCGGCACAATGTCTCGCAGTGTCGAAACTTTTTTCTCGACCAGAAGAATATAGGCGTCTTCCAGGACACAGCTCATGGTTTCCGAATCGTTGACAAAGTAAGGCGAAATGTACCCTTTATCGAACTGCATCCCTTCGGCAAATTCAAGAGTTGTTTCATTTGCCTTGCCTTCCTCGACGGTGATCACACCATCCCGCCCCACTTTTTCCATCGCTTCTGCGATCAGGTTCCCGATGGAAGGATCATTGTTGGCCGAGATCGATCCGATGCTGGCAACTTCCTTTTTGTCGGTGATTGGTCTGGCCATGCTGCGCAACTTTTCGACAGCGACTTCGACCGCTTTTTCGATGCCCCGCCGGACCACGGTCGGATTGGCTCCCATTGTGATGCTGCGGAGTCCTTCCTCGTAGATGGCTCGCCCGAGAACGGTCGCGGTGGTTGTTCCGTCGCCGGCGACATCACTGGTTTTGGAAGCGACTTCGTTCACCAGTTTGGCCCCCATGTTTTCGTAAGGGTCGGAGAGATCGACTTCCTTACTGACGGTGACACCATCTTTGGTTACCACAGGGTTGCCAAAACTTTTGTCGATAATCACATTTCGTCCCGTCGGCCCCATGGTGACGGCGACAGCATCGGCCAGCGTCCGCACCCCATGCTTGAGTTTGATGCGGGCCTGATCCGAAAAAAGCATTTGCTTAGCCACGATTCGTGTCTCCTCTTTATGTTTTTGCACCGCCGAAAACTGAATTGGGGTTCCCGGCTGGGTTCGACTTTGCAGTCCTGTTTATATTTCCGGTTAGAAGAAATCGATAAAAACAACTCCCGATTCACTGGAACGCCCCGCCTTGTACGACGGGGGTCTCCGGCATTCACCTCCTAGACAACCTTGGCCAGGATGTCGCTTTCCCGCAGGATTTTATATTCCGTGCCATCGACTTCGATATCGGTTCCACCATACTTGCCGTAGAGAACCTCATCCCCGACTTCCACAGCGACGGGACATCGATCGCCACTATCAAGCAGTCGCCCGGGGCCAACTGCGACAACGGTTCCTCGCTGAGGCTTTTCTTTCGCCGCATCGGGAAGGACAATACCGCCAGCGGTGACCTCTTCGGCTTCCATCGGTTCAACAACGACACGATCATCAAGTGGATTCAACTTCATCGTAAAGAAACTCCTCTATCTAGTTTTAATTCAAATTCTGGATACTACGCACATGGCGAACCAATTATCAGCTGTGGGCATTTCTTGCGCCCATTTATTTTCAGGACGATCGGCCTACATCCCCATCATGCCGCCCATTCCGGGCATACCGCCTCCCATGCCAGGCATGCCACCTCCCATACCACCCATGCCGCCCATGTCGTGGTGGTGATCATCATGGGAATCCGTTTCTTCTACGGGGGCTTCGACGACGATGGAATCGGTTGTCATCAACAGCGAAGCAACACTGGTTGCATTCATCAAGGCTGTTCGTACAACTTTGGTCGGATCGACAATGCCGAACTCAAACATGTCCCCATACCGATCGTTCATCGCATCGTAGCCGTAGGCTTTTCCTTTTCCTTTGCGAACACGATTGGCCACGACGGAGCCATCCAGCCCGGCATTTTCTGCGATTTTTCGCAAAGGCATTTCCAAAACCTGCTCGACGAGTTTCGCTCCGAGAGCTTCATCACCCTTGAGCTTCAATTCGTCCAGAGCGGCCCGTGATCGCAACAGGGCAACACCACCACCGGGAACGATCCCTTCCTCGATTGCTGCCCGGGTTGCCGCCAGAGCATCATCGACAAGATCCTTCTTCTCCTTCATTTCGGTTTCGGTCGCTGCCCCGACGCTGATCTGGGCAACACCGCCTGCAATTTTCGCCAGGCGTTCCTGCAATTTCTCGCGATCATATTCACTGTCGGTCTGACCGATTTCACGCCGAATCTGCTCGGCACGTCCCTCAATGGCCGACTTTTTCCCGGCCCCCTCGACGATGGTGGTATTGTCAGCCGTGACGATGACTTTCTTGGCGGTTCCCAAATCCTTCAGCTCGACATTTTCAAGCTGGACACCCAAATCCTTGAACAAGGCTGTTCCGCCGGTGAGAATGGCAAGATCCTCAAGCATCGCCTTGCGTCGATCACCGTAACCGGGCGCCTTCACTGCGACAACCCGCAGGATGCCGCGCAATTTGTTGACAACCAGAGTAGCGAGCGCCTCGCCATCGACATCTTCGGCGATAATCAGCAATGGTACGTTCGCCTTGGAAACCTTTTCCAGAAGAGGAACGAGCGATTTGGCGCTACTGATCTTCTCCTCGTGAATGAGGATCCTGCAGTTTTCAAGTTGCACTTCCTGATCGTCCTGATCGGTCACAAAATGCGGAGAGAGGTAACCGCGATCGAACTGCATTCCCTCGACAAGGTCAACTTCGGTCGTAACGTGGCGTCCTTCCTCAATTGTGATCACGCCATCCTTGCCAACTTTCAGCAAGGCATCTGAAAGGATCTCACCGATTTCGGGATCGTTGTTCCCGGCAATCGTGGCAACTGTCTTGATTGCCTCGCCGTCGTTGGCCTTCACTTTTTTGGATATCTTGCTGAGTTGCTCATCGACAGCGTGAACCGCTTTATTCATCCCTCTGCTCAGCGACATCGCGTCAGCACCGGCAGCAATGAATTTCAATCCGGAGCGGAACATCGCTTCAGCCAGAACGGTTGCAGTGGTCGTCCCGTCTCCAGCAACGTCGCCCGTCTTGGAGGCGACTTCTTTCACCATCTGGACGCCACAGTTTTCAAACGAATCTTCCAGCTCAATTTCTTCAGCGACTGTCACGCCATCTTTGGTTACTTTGGGAGCCCCCCATCCTTTATCCAGCACGGCATTACGACCGCGCGGCCCCAGCGTACTACTCACCGCATCAGCGAGCTTGCTCACTCCCTCCAAAAGCTGCTTACGCGCATCTTCGTCAAAACTCAACAACTTAGCCACGGTTTCTCCTCACAGTTTCAGAGACCCAAAAACATATACATATAAACATTGCCGCTGCTCCGGGAGCCACACCGCCGAACAGGCTATCGGCTCGCTATCGGTATGCAGTAATGACAGACAATCCTGCGTACTGGCACAGTACAGCAACTAACATGCCAACATCGCGAAACCGATTATCTTCCATATACACAGGGGATTTTGGCTCATATCCAGCAATATCGGGTTCTGACAGAATGTGAGACTGCCAATTTGGCACACAACACGAAATGCTTTGGAGGTGGGACGAGCAAAGCAGTCAGTCGGGTCTACGGCTGGCGATGCGGCAATCGTATGTTCCAGCGCAGGGCGATCAGACGTAAAGCGACGATAATGGAAATACCGGAAACCAAATTCCATGTTTCCGGGATATTGAGTTGGTGCATCAGCAAATAGCACCAGCAACCGATGAAGGAACAAGTTGCGAAAAGCGGTGTTTTTGTACTGAACAAACTGGGGACTTCATTGCAGAAAACGTCCCCGATTACCCCGCCAAATGTCCCGGTGATGACACCCATGAGCGATGCAATAAATGGAGAGCAACCACACTCCAGCGCAGCCGATGTGCCTGCCAGACTGAACAGTCCCAGCCCCAAGGCATCGGGAAAGGGCAAGAGTCGTTCGAGCCATCTCGGGAATGATTTTAGAAGCGATGCCACGATGGAAAGACAAAATATGATGACGGGGTAGTGGTCTTTTTCGATCCAGAATAACGGATGACGATCCAGAAACAGATCCCGCAATGTCCCCCCGCCAAATGAAGTTGCAAAGGCAATTGAAAACAGGCCGACCAGATCCATTCCTTTTTTACGGGCAAGCAGTATTCCGTAAATACCGGAAGTGATGACGGCAAGTAGCTCAATCAGGGACAACATGGCACGGGCATGCTCTCAGTTCGTTTCGTGTAAAATTTTACAGGAAAACGAAAGTCGTAATCAGGAAGATGGGAACAAGCACGGCGAAGCTGTAAAGCATGTAACCGAAGAAGCTGGGCATCCTGATATTGTTCTTTTCCGCGATTGCCTTGACCATAAAATTAGGGCCGTTGCCAATGTAGGTCATTGCCCCCATGAAGACGGCTCCAAGACTGATCGCGATGAGAAACGTTTCCGAAACGTGGGCAACCGTTGTGCCGACCGGGTCGAGGGTTTTAGCCGTTTCGAAGAAGACAACATACGTGGGGGCATTATCGAGAAAACTGGAAAGGAACCCGGTACACCAGAAGAATTTGGTGGGAGTATCCAGGCCAAGTTGGCTGCCGTACACATTGAGGATCTGAACCGGAGCCTGCATGCAGATGAAAATACCACAAAACAGGGCAGCGACTTCCAGGATGGCATCGTAATTGAATGCATTTTTCAAGCGGATTTCGCTCGTCGTGAAATAAAGCGAACAGACTGTGATGACGAACATCAAAAATTCGCGGAAGTATAGAGGGATAATCCAGCTGGTTCCGGGGAGCGGATTCCCGGGAACGAGTGTTGCCACGCAAAGAATGATGCCAGCGAGCAGGAGAAGGTTAAATTTGCCCAGCATGCGAAATGAAGATTCGCTTTCGCCATCTGTTGTAAAGGCATCTGCTTCTTCTTTTTTGGAGACGATCGTATCCCAGACAAAATAGGTGGCCACAATCAGCAGATTTGCAAACAGCCACATGGGCCAGAGTTTGAGCGTCCAGAGGAAGGGGACACCTCGCAAATAACCCAGGAATAAAGG
>JALWSL010000291.1 GCA_027080405.1 Planctomycetaceae bacterium | reverse complement strand
AACAGGGAATCCGTTGCCGAATTTACTACCTCGGCAGTTCTCTCCCCTCGGCTGAAATAGAGTTGAATAATCAACTCGGAAAAATCGGCCTGAAGCCGGGTGAAATCCAAATCGAACAACGAGAGTTGAAGTTGAAATGAGCTTCTGAATAGAAGGACAGTCCAGGGAACGCCAACCAGTCAGAGACCACGATCAGCGTCATCACGGTGCAATTTGCGGGAATTTTCGCCACCCCGTGAATTAATATCATCCATGACAGAAACGGTACGCTCCAGAAAGAGCATTTCGCGGGAATCCTGCAACCTGTTTACCGATTGAATTGCAAACTGCCTGTAAAACCGTCAGGATACCATGCAGATACAGGCTGAAAGGAATCCTGCTGTCCGGTTCTACAATCAAGTAACGGGGAGCATTTCCACTATGGTCGTAGCGAACCAACCACGCCGGGTTCGGTTGTGTCGAAAGAATTCAACGTCACGTTTCAGATCGCGAATAAACGTAATCGAATAAACGTAACATAGATAAAATGGGGACTGAAGATGTCAGAAGAGAATCCAACCAACAGTACAGCTGCCGATAGCGATAACAGTAAAGACGCGAACTCGCTCCCGAAGAGTATTTATCTTGTTTCGTACCCCAAAATCGTCTTCATGTATCCGTCGGTGATCGTCGCTGCCATCGTGGCTGTCTGGATGCATATCACCTACGGGCTCAGTTCCGATAATCCAGTCACAGCCGATTCAACTTCGGTCTTTCTGGCATCAATCTTTCTGGCGGTCTTTACATTCAATCTGGTCGTCATCTCTTTCGATTTTCCACGCACCACCTCGTTGACGCTCTTTTTCTTCGCGGGAGTGCTTCTGCTGGGCGGTTATGTCCTGTTGATCAATTTTCCGAGTGTTCTTCCCGCCATCAGCTCGCTGTTTTCAAGAATTCGCCCGGTGGCCAACGCACAATTTTATTACACGCTTGTTCTCATTTTTTTGATGCTGTTTCTGCTCGTGAAAATAGGTGTGCAATTCGATTACTGGGAAGTACGCCCCAATGAACTGCTGCATCATCATGGCTTCCTCAGCGATATGGAACGTTTTTCCGCTCCCAGTTTGCGAATCGATAAAGAGATCAATGACCTGTTTGAATACATGCTCCTCGGCTCGGGACGGCTGATTTTGCATCCCAGCAACGAACGACGCGCGATCGTGCTGGAAAATGTCTTCTTTATCGGAAAGAAGGAAACAAGTATCACAAAAATGCTCGGGGCCCTGCAGGTACAGGTACGGGAAGATTCAAACTGAGCGGCGCCGCACTGCACAGAGCCGAATTGCGCGGCCCGTCTCCATTCCGGTTCGTCCGGTTATGGCAGCAGAGGTTGCTTTTGGCAGTAGAGGTTGTTGTTATTGCCGGAAGTTCCTGGGCGACATGGCCGCCTTCATATCCCGATTGGCCGCCTCCTTTTTCAGGCGTTCGCGCTTGTCGTGCAGTTTGCGACCGCGGCCGATCCCGATTTTCACTTTCACCAGTCCACGGACAAAGTAGACCGAAAGCGGTACCAACGTCAGCCCCTTCTGTTTGGCTGCCTCAGCGAACTTGCGCAACTGTTTGCGATGCAGT
>JALWSL010000290.1 GCA_027080405.1 Planctomycetaceae bacterium | reverse complement strand
TGTTTACACGTTCCGAAAGCACCCGCGAAACGCTGATACACTCGAAAGCGGGTTATGTTTCCGCGTTGGCGTTCGATAAACTTGAACCGGTATTGCCGAGTGAATTGGATGAAATCATCACGCCGTATCTGGCCGGTTTCGATCCCGAATCGATTGAAAAACACCGCAGGGAGCACTCTGAGGGAGAATACAATCAGAATCATCAAGGGCATGGGCACAGTAAGGGGATTGTCCAAAAACCGGGAAGTTCCCAAGGTGATCCGGCCATCAATGAAATGGTCGAAGAAATTCCGGGACTATTTAGTCAGGAATTAAAGCAGATTGTTTATGAAACGATTGAAAAAACGGATCCGAAAGATCGTCCGCAACTACTGGAAAAGCTGAGCAGCGGTCTGCCCGGACTGATCCGGCAGGTTGCCAATGAGTGGAGTCAGGGAAAACCTGTTGAAGAACCGGTGCCTCAAACATGGAATGAACAGATGAGGCTGCGGCGAGCGAAGTTGCTGCGGGAAATTGCGGGAATCTACACCGAACATCTTGAAGCGCAGGAAACGATCATGGAAGAAGTCGTCTACGCGCTGCAGGGCGTTCCCGATCCGATCACTCTGAAGGTGTTGGACGACTGGAATGCTGATTTGATGGGCCGCAAACCGGATCCCGATCCCTCCACCGACTTGACAACACCGCTGGATCGACGCGTACTGAATCAAATCCAAAAAGCCCGCATTTCCATCGGAACGTTACCCAAAGATGTTCAAGAGCGTCTGAACGATGTCATCAAGGGGTGATCGGAATATCTATCGGGGCCACTGGCCATTTTTCATGGGGCGGAGTTTTAATTTGGCTGGATCGAGAACAACGTGCCTGATCCGTTTCCGCTTCCAGGTGTAGGTGATGTGAACGAGTCCATCACAACTTTGAATGACCGCCGGGTAACTGTATTCTCCCGGTTGAGATTCGAGGACCAGCGCCGCCTGCCAGGTATGTCCGTCTTTGGAAACAGCAACATTGAGCGGCGTTCGTTTGCCTCCCCAGCTTTTGGGGTTACCGGGGACGTGATTGTAAACGATTAAATGACGTCCATCTTTCAACGTGACGGCGTCTGTTCCCGAGTTCGGGTTCGGCAGGCTTCCGAGCTTCATCTCTCCCCAGGTGATTCCGCCATCATTTGAGGCGACTTCAAAAATGCGATCATTGCGGGTTCTCCCGATCGCGAGCACTCTGTTTTTACCAAGAAACAGGATGCTTGGCTGAATGGCGCGGATTTTCACTCCGTCGTTGACCGGGCCGATTTTCTGCCAGGTCTTTCCGAGATCGCCTGTCTTTTCGAAATGGACGGACCATTTACTTTTGGATTCGTTTGTTTCGTTGCTCGTGGGGCAAAGGATGTCGCCATTGGCCAGTTGAACCGGTTTGTTTTTGATCGGTCCGAGAATCCCTTCGGGCAGTCTGCAGGGGTGCGACCATGTTTTCCCGTTATCGGTCGAGGTAGTCAACATTCCCCACCATGTTTGCGGAGTTGGCCCCGCTTTGTAGAAAAGCATTAACGGGCTGGATTTCGGCTGGAACAGAACCGGGTTCCAGGTCGGATGCCGATGCACACGTCCTTGGGG
>JALWSL010000289.1:4358-6714 GCA_027080405.1 Planctomycetaceae bacterium | reverse complement strand
CCCAAGAGAACGGTCCACGAGCACAGTGGAGAATGACGCCGCGCGACAATGACGCTGCTCTGCCTCAGCACATCGGCGAGCGGTATGCGGCGACGCGAGCCGTGGCGATTGCGCTGCGCAACCGATACCGCTGGCGGAAACTCCCGGATAACATCCGTCGGGAAATCACGCCCAAAAATATCATCATGATTGGGCCAACCGGTGTGGGAAAAACAGAAATTACCCGCCGGCTTGCCGCCATGGCGGGAGCACCGTTTGTGAAAGTGGAAGCGAGCAAATACACCGAAGTCGGCTATTATGGACGTGATGTTGAAAGCATGGTTCGCGATCTGGCCGAGGCGGCTGTCAGTCTGGTAACCAAAAAGAAAAAGGAAGAGGTTTTCGAAAAAGCGACCGAGCAGGTCGAGGAACGTCTGCTGGATTTGCTGCTTCCTGCACCGCCGGATAGCTGGTCTCCCGATTTGAACGCCGATGAAATTGATACCGATCAGTCGAAACATCAGCGGAATCGGGAAAAGTTCCGGAAAATGCTGCGTGACGGAACACTCGAAGAACGTGAAGTTGAATTGAGCATCGAACAGCGGACTTCACCCGTGCAGATCTTTTCCTCCATGGGAATGGAACAGATGGATGTCGAATTCCAGAACATGTTCGAGAAGATCGCACCACGGAAGACGCAATTGAGAAAAATCCCGATTTCACAGGCTCGCCAGATTCTGCTGGAACAGGAAACCGAAGCATTGATGGATTCGGACTCGATCAACGAAGAAGCGATCAAGCTGGCTGAAAATTCCGGGATGATCTTTATCGATGAGATCGACAAGGTCTGCGGTGCTTCTGATTCCTCGAAATCGGCCGATGTCTCCCGGCAAGGTGTTCAGCGCGATTTGTTGCCCATTGTTGAAGGCACCAACGTACAGACAAAGTTCGGTACCCTTAACACGGAATACATCCTGTTTATTGCGGCCGGGGCGTTTCATCAGTCAAGGCCTTCCGATCTGATGCCCGAACTACAGGGACGTTTTCCGATTCGTGTCGAATTGAAGGATTTGACCAGAGACGATTTCATCCGCATATTGACAGAGCCGACGAACTCTCTGACCAAACAGTATCAGGAACTGCTGGCGATTGATGGTGTCCATCTCGAGTTCACAAAGCAGGGGGTTGAAACATTGGCAGATATCGCCTTCCATGTGAATCAGTCCACCCAGAACATCGGTGCCAGGCGGCTCCACACCATTTTGGAACGCCTGCTTGAGAATATCAGTTTTCAGGCTCCGGATGATGCTCCCGAAAAAGTGGTCGTTGATGCGAAATATGTACGGGAGCAGCTCGAGGAAATTTCCCAGGATGAGGATTTGAGCAAGTTTATTCTGTAGCGGTGCAGGTAGTGGTGCGGAAGTCAGCGACCCGAGGCGATACGAATGGTAGATGCTCTGTAACGCTTTCTTCTTCAGCAGAGATTCAGCAGTGAAAATCCCTTCTTCGGATGACCATTGGGTCGGGATCATGATTTCGTAAACGGGAACACTCGGCAAGGTAACCAGCAATGACGAAAACACCTCAAACTGTGATTGTGATTGGCGGTGGAATCATTGGTCTGGCTTCTGCCCACTATCTGCAACAGGCAGGCTTGCAGGTACGAGTGATCGATCAGGGTGGAATTGGTCAGGGCTGTTCCCATGGCAATTGCGGTTTGATCTGTCCCGATCACATTATGCCTCTACCACGACCTGGTGCGCTACGTAAAGGGCTGTCCGCCCTGTTCAATTCGAAGGGGCCGTTATCGATCCAACCGGGTTTGAATTTCCGCTTGTGGGCCTGGTTGTTTTCTTTTGCTCGTCATTGCAACGAAGAAAAGATGCTTCAGGCCGGCAAAGGCCGGCACGCGATTCTCCATTTTTCCCGTGAGTTTTATACCTCGTTCATTGAAGAAAACGGTATCGAATGTGATTGGGAGCAGAACGGTTGCCTGTTTGTTTACGGTTCAAGAAAAACGCTTGACGCCTACGATCCGATCAATCGTGTGATTACGGAAGAACATGGTTTGCCCGCCGAGAAGTTGACTGGCGAAGAGTTGGAAGAAATGGAGCCGGCATTCATTCCCGGCGTCGCAGCCGGTGCCTGGTATTACAGGCAGGATGCCCATTTACGTGCTGATAAACTTGTCGCCGCCTGGAAGAACCTGTTGCTTCAAAAGGGAGTTGAATTTGTCGAACAATGCGAGTTCCGCAAGTTTGTTGCGGATGGAAAATCTGCCGCTGGAATTGTGGTTCAAAGAAAAGGAGTGAAACAGACGGAACAGATGCAGGCCGACGCACTGGTTCTTTCCACCGGCGCGTGGACACCGTTCTTG
>JALWSL010000289.1:0-4348 GCA_027080405.1 Planctomycetaceae bacterium | reverse complement strand
ATTGAACAGGGAACTTGGTTGTAACATTCCGATCCAACCGGGCAAGGGGTATTCCATGACGATGCCCCGTCCGAAAGTCTGTCCCAGGTATCCGATGATTCTGGAAGATGAAAAAGTTGCCATCACTCCGATGCGTTCCGGGTATCGGCTTGGCTCGACGATGCAGTTTGCCGGATACGACAGCAGTATCGATCCGAAACGATTGGCCTTATTGAAAACGGGTTCAAAAAAATACCTGCGGGAACCGTACTGCGAACCGGTTGTGGAGACCTGGTACGGTTGGCGGCCAATGACACCGAACGGACTGCCGATCATTTCCCACGCACCGAGATTTGAAAACGTGATTATCGCTGCCGGCCACAACATGATCGGCTTGATGTCAGCTCCCGCGACCGGACGCCACGTTTCCGAGTTGTTGACCGGGCAGAGAACCAGTATCGATGCCCGACCCTATCAGTTATCGACCAAACGATAAGCGAACAATAAGCCGGGCGGTAAGGGAGCATAACGGTGAAGTTGAACGGAAAAACTCCGTCAGTCGGTTTCCGTTTTGCGTGACGTTCTGTTCGGAAAGAAATTGAGCGTGTGGATATCGGGCAAATGCCGATAATCATCGGCGTAATCCAGGCCGTAGCCGACAACAAAATGGTCATCAATTTCAAATCCGAGATAGTCCGGTTCGATTCCCGTTTCTGTTCGCGATTTTTTCCAGAGTAGCACCGCGTGGGAGATATCCTGCCGGGTCAAATTTGAAAGTTCACGCTGCAGACTGGCGAGAGTCTGACCAGTATCGAGAATATCATCAACCAGCAGGATGGAACGGTTCTGCAGATCGGGGAGATAGTCGAGATTTGTCCGCAACTCGCCCGGTTCAGTGGAACGGCCCTCATAACTGGAAGCCTGGATCACGCCTACCTGATGGGGGATCGTTAAATGTCTCATCAAATCGGTCAGGAAAAACAGACTTCCCGTCATGACTCCCAGCAACGTCAAGGGACGGTTTTCATAGTGCAGGGAAATTTCCCGAGCCAGAACAGAGACACGCCTCTGGATTTCCTGACGGGAAATAAGTAACTGCAAGGAGTGTGAAGGACTGGTGCGGGTCATGAATCAGAATATTTCGATCGGGAAACTTTTGTCATTACGGCATCCTCTGCTATCCGCCTCTGCCCGAATATCAGACTGCGACCGTTACGGTGCGGGGGCCATTATGAAATCGATTCCGGAATTGAAAGGCGATAGCCGGGGTCGTTTTCAATAATGAATCAGGCTGAAAACATCCTGCCCGGGAAGTGAATCGCGGCCGTTGAGGTCATCCAGTTCCAGTAAAAAAGCACAGCCGACGACATTTGCGCCGGAATCTTCCGCCAATTTGATGCAGGCTTTCATCGTTCCGCCTGTTGCGAGAAGATCATCCACCATTAAAACGCGTTCTCCCTGTTCAAGGGCATCGACATGAATTTCGAGTGTGTCGTTGCCGTATTCCAGTTCATAATGGAACGCCTGCGTATCGAAAGGCAATTTCCCCGGTTTACGGACCGGGATGAATCCTGCGTCCAGTTCCAAAGAAAGAGGAGTGGCAAAAATAAACCCGCGAGCCTCGGCGGCCATGATTTTATCAATCTGCAGATCCCGATAGTGGTCGGCGATTCGTTTGATCGATTCTCCAAAGGCGTCCGGGTGGGAAAGCAGCGGAGTGATATCACGAAACATGATGCCCGGTTTGGGGAAATCGGGAATGGTTCGAATGTAGTCTTTCAGATTGATCTCGGCGTTCATCATCGGTTCTTTCGTGGATAGGTGATTTTCAGCTGATCGAGAATCTTCTTCGCTTTCTCGACTTCTTTGGCTGTTTGAGAATCGCCATCATACAGAGTGATCAGGCTTAATAAAATTGATGCGGCCCGCTCCTTCTGTTTCTCCTTGAGATATTTTTCTGCCTGCTGGAGCGATGATTTTGCCAATGAAAAATTGTCCGCCTCTCCTTTTTTCCCCGACTTGCTGGCGGTTTTCAGGTTGGAAAGGATTTTTTGAATCGCAATGTGCAAAGCCTTGTATTTTTCCTGTCCATCCAGAATGGTGGAAAGGTTCAACAGGATTTTTTCTGCGGTAATCGGGTCGCCCATGTTGTAATAGGATCGGGCCAGATGCAGGAACCGGTGGGCATCTGACATTTTTTGAAGGCGTTTACTGCTGATATTCTTCAGGTTGAAATCTTTTTCGAGTTCGTGAACCTAAATCTCCATCAGCATATCATCAACTTTCGAGGCCCATGTTTCGGGGTCTTCCCGTAATAGTGGCAGGAGATATTCATCGCGGGCCTGCGGCCAGTAGAGTTTCCCCTTTTGATAAAGGGTGACACCTTTTTCGTATTTCTGCTCGGGCGTGATATCGGCAGAATTGAACCACCAGACTCCTCCCAAAATCAGCAGGATCAGCATCGCAATCAACACAAAAGTGTTATCCAGAAGTTGCGAGACCAATGGCTTCGACTGGGCACACTCAATTTCCGCTCGAACCAGATCCCGCATCAGCGTTCCGCCGACAGCGTTCGGGTCGTCACCGGCTACAATCGTTTCAGCCGTACCATCGAGTGTGCCACTGGCGGCAGTCTTTTCCTGTCGAGAAAGTTCCACCTTTTTCAGAATTTCTTTCAACCGCCGGGAAAGGACGTAGGCATCGGGGAACCGTTTGTCGGGATCCTTCTCCAGGCATTTGCACACAACTTCATCAAGCCAGTGGGGGATTTCCGGGACGAACAGACGGGGAGCGTCGAATTGTCCGAACTTGTGCTTTTGAATGACTTCCATCGAAGTTTTCCCGCTGTACGGCGGTCGCCCGGTCAGCAGGGCATACATGACTGCCCCGAGTGAATAGATATCACTTTTTTTGGTCGTGCGGCGTCCCTGGGCCTGTTCCGAAGACATATACTCAGCCGTCCCGATAATCCCGCCCGTTTTGGTCAATTTTGTTGAAGCGAACACTTGAGCCACACCAAAATCGAGCAGCTTGATCTGATTATCTTTCGTGATCAGCAGATTGGACGGCTTCAAATCCCGATGGACGATTCCGGCATCGTGGGCTGCTTTCAGTGCACTGCAAATCTGAACAGAATAGTTGATGACATCCTTCCAGTGCATGCGACCATTCTCGCGAATCCATTTCGAAAGTGTGATTCCATCGACGTATTCCATTGCGTAGTAATAGGTTTCGTCATCAACGCCACTTTCATACACTTCGACCACATGCGGATTTTTCAGCTTTCGCATCGCCTCGATTTCACGGGTGAAGCGCAGAACAAACCCATCTTCCCTAGCCAGAGACGCAGGGAGAATTTTGACTGCAACGACCTTTCCTGTTTCTGCGTGTCGCCCCAAATAGACTGTTCCCATCCCGCCGGAGCCAATTTTCCGCTCGATTATGTACGGTCCCACTTTTTCCGGAATCATATTTCACCTACATTTTGCTGCCGGGCAATCCAATCCACTAAACACCTGGCTGGGGCAATAGAAAACGCTGAAATTCGGGAATTGAATTTGTTGTTCGCATCCGCTTCCTGGCAATTCTGCAATATGCAATAAAAGCAGAGGGATTGCAAACCCGCTTTTGAGCAGGGCCTGGATCAAATCGGGACAGAGGATAAGGATGGAATGAAGTTCTGACAGATGTGCATGTTTTTATGATCGTCCTTTAGTGATACGCGGGGTGTGAATTGAAGCTCCGGTTATGTATTCGTAAACAGGGTTTGTGTATGCAGGGCAATTTGTGCTGTGTAGGGGAAATTTGAAGAAATTTATGATTAAGTTCTTGAAATAAGATTCTCCGGCTGGCTAGGATCGGATCGTATACGTTGAAAATAGTTCCTCCCATCATGTTATGTGCCGGGGCGTTATGCCCTGTTTTGCAGCCGTAGATAGACCTTTAGTAAGGTGAAAAATGTCAGTTCCCACGTTATTTGCCCGTATTTCTTCGTTCGTTGTGAACCACTCACTGAAATCTGTTCGCTCACGTGGGACGAAAAATGTCTCACGTAACCATAACGCCGGGCGACCGTTGGGTGACGAACGCTTTGGTCAGTCCTCTCTGCTTCGAACAGTCAAACGCGAGACCGCTTCCAGACGATTCCATCGAAAGCGGATGAGCAACTCGATCGAGATTTGCGAGCAGCGGATTTTGTTGGCCGGTGCCCAATCTCCCTGGACTCCGTTGGGGCCGTTTTCCGCGACAAATGGCCAGGTGGAGAACATTGGTACTGACGACCCTGTTGTTGGCGCTATCCACACTGTTGCCGCTCATCCCACCAATGCTGATATTCTCTACATCGGAGCGGTAAATGGAGGTGTATGGA
>JALWSL010000288.1 GCA_027080405.1 Planctomycetaceae bacterium | reverse complement strand
GCAACCAGAACACCGCCGCCCCAGAATTCAAAACCGGTAATACTGTTGAGTTCATCGGCGAAAACAATGCATTCGTCCGCTTTACCATCGTGGTCTTCATCGGGGAAAATCAGCAGCGCATCTTTGCGGGGTTCGACCGGATTCCAGTGCGGATACGACTGCCAAACTGATACCCACAATCGCCCGTCGGTATCGACAGCCATCTGCACGGGATTGACCAGTCGCGGGAATTCTTTCTCCGAAGCGAACAGATTCACTTCCATTCCCTTGTGAATCGTCATCTTGGAAATGGCTTCTTCACCGTCCAGATACGGGAATGCTCCTCCCTTAAGCGGCCCAATTTTATTTGGCTTTACTTCCAGTTCTTCGGGGAGGTTGTTGTCGGTTACTTTCAGATCGCTGCCACGAGCCACCGCCCAGACGCGTTTGTCGCGGTTTGCTGTTTTGATATCAAATATCTCCATCTCCCGCATCATCACATCCGCATTCGATTGGCCAAACCACGCCAGTTTGGAACGACCGCCGTAGACGTTATAACCATCGACAACCCGATATCGACTGAACCAGTGATAGTTCTTGTCGAGGACGGCTTCACGTAATTTGGCGATAGCCAAGGGATCCCGCAGAGCATTCCTGTTCGGAACGAATAAATCCTGAATAATAACCCGGGCAACGGCCTCGTTACCGGAATCCAGAAGATGGATTCCGTTCATTGTCAATGGCTGTTCGGCGGAGGCATAAAGTTTTTGTGTCGGTGTAAACAGGTCGACAAACAGTGTTTTCTTCTGATTGCAGATATCCCGCATGGCGTCGGTATAAAGTTTCAGCTTCCTGTTGTTTTCCGTTCCGTCGGGCAAGTGGCGGGAATGCAGGTTTTCGTGTGCAATGGGCGAAAAGAAAACCAATCGGGGCGCGGACTTCCCGTTATATTTTTGGGAACGCATCTGATCGATCAATTCGTTCAAATTCTTCTTGAACTGAGGCAGATCCTTTTCACCTCGCAACGCTTCGTTGTATCCGAAAAAACAGAAGACGACATCTGCCTTGACTTTGCTCAGCCACTGATCAGGACTACCGAAATTATCGGATCGATTCCGGGTTTTGAGCTCATCACCGGGAAAGCCCAGGTTGCGAAATGTCAAATTCAGTTCTGGGTGCAACGCATGAATATAGGTTTCCAGCCACGCATGATGCTGCATTCGATCAGCCATGGTGTTGCCAATGTAGGCAATATGGTCTCCTTCTTTCAGTTTCAAACGGGGTTCTGCTGCGCTGAGCTCGACACTCGAGAGCAGCGAAACAGCCAAAGCGAGTAAACATGGGAAGAAGCGGGAGAAAGTAGATGATTTCATCGGTGGGCTTTCAGCAGAAAAATGGACACAAACCGTTATTGCGTTACTTCATGGTAGATTGAAGCTCCCCCGTTTTGCAATCGTCCTGCCACAAATTCCCGAACATGGTCTTGATTCGGCTTTGGCACTTTTCCCCATGTGTTGGGTGGCCATGTGCTGTATGGCGTAGAAAATTTAGCGCAAATTTCAGCACAGGGCATTCGTCTCCCTATGAGGTCGCTCGAATGGTTGCTGTCTTCCCGGTATTCCGCTTGAATTGGAGAC
>JALWSL010000287.1 GCA_027080405.1 Planctomycetaceae bacterium | reverse complement strand
TGCAACGACAGTTCCGGGCTGGACGGAATCCGTATTGTCAAATCCCGCAACTCATCGAGCCAGTCGATACGGGAGCTCTCCCAACGGGAGAGAACTTTGGCCAGGTTGCGTTTGGTGCGAGTTTTTTTTACCAGTTCATTCAATTCGCTCCGTCGGGTCTTCAATTGGGCAATTTCTGTTTCGATTTCCGAAAATTGCGAATTGACGTAATACCAGCCTGTTCCCACGACCAAAGCCACCACCGCCGCGATGGCGAGAATTCGATTTCGCATGTTGACCGGAACCGGAGGTTTCTTCGGATGGGCAAAATCGATCGCCGGAACGAGTTGCAATGTTTCCGTTTTCAGGGCGGCGACCAGAGGAGTATAAATTCCAAAAGCCGCCCCGCTGGCATCACCATCGATCAGCGAAACAGAACTGACCTGATGAATTTCAAAATCGTATCGATCCTCCAGTGGGCGGCTCAACAGGGCGGTTTCAACCTCACTGCCGACGAGAACCACATTTCCGATTTCAACATCTTCTGCCAACAACGTCCGCTGAATCTCACTGGCGACAAACTCCTCTCGCCGTTCGGTGCTCATATCGGAGGAGAGTCGCACCGTTCTGGACAGAATCGGCAATTCGTTCTGTACAATCAACAGGTGGGCCGCATCAGCCGCCTCGCTGATAATCAGCGTCGCTGTTATGTCACTTTCCGATTGTGGCGGTGCAAACAGACTCAATGCATGAGGGGTGATAATGATCCGGTGCATCGGGCAACCGGACGCATCGGCCAGTTCCTGCACCAGTTGTTGCTGCTCAACCGGCAGCACCATCGCAGAGACCTTTCTCGACCCATCTTCACCAGGCGGAAACGCAACGAAATCGAGCAGACTTTCTTCGTTGGTTCCCTGAAGCTGCCGAACAGCCATATTACGAACCAACACAGGAAGTTCCGCTTCGGTGGCCGGCGGGACTGTGAATGTCGCCGATTCGACAGCCCCTCGGTTGACACACAACAGAAGTGTCGCTTTCGACGCCCCCAATTCAGAAACAAGACTTTTCAGAACCTCTTTCAGGGAAGCTCCGGATTGCTCCTGCTCCTGCTGCGTTTCCTGCTGCGAATCGGTCGGAATCTCCTGTCTGTCGGTGCCCCGTTTCTTTTCTCCTGCCGCGATGACGCGCATCGAACCACTTTTCTCGCTACTCACATAGACGTAACGCAGGAGATCGGCAGTCCAGCTTATTGCTAAAATTTTGCTCATCGTGTCTGTTTAATCGATTTGGATTGACCGGTATGGAGGACCGTCCGGGCGGGATGACTGGTTGACCAGGCATGTTCGCGAACAATCCGGGCCTGGCTTCTTTTCGTTTCTTACTTATCGTTCACGGCAAGTCGCGGTTCTGTGTCACTGCTTCCACCAAGAAGCGATAATGCAGCAGGCAGGCCCTGGCTGGTGAGGTCAATCCAGTCTACTACCGAGGCAGACCGTTTGCTAGCATCAATTGTCAGTTTCCTGCGCAGAAACGGCCCGCCGGTTTTTCTGAAAACAACGATTTCGCCGGTATAAACATCCCCGGCTGTCGTGATATAGGGAAACCATTTGCGATACTGCTCGGAAGTAATCACTTGACGAC
>JALWSL010000286.1 GCA_027080405.1 Planctomycetaceae bacterium | reverse complement strand
GAAAAAGGGAAAAAGAAAGGGGAAGAAGCCCCTGTTTCCCTGCCCGAAGACCAAATTATCACATCAGTCGAGTGGCACGAAATCAACGAGAAAAAGTTCAAGCCCAAAGCGAACGGGTTGGCGGGAAAAGGAACGAAACTCGATATCATTCGACGCGAAGAAGGCTTACTGTTTGTTTGGGTAGAGAAAAAGGGATTGATGGGAGTCTCCGCTGCGCAGACAGAAAAGGCGCGTAGCGAGGTCGCCCGCCACTTACTCGATGGGAAACCGCTTGAGCAGGTTCCAGCCACCCGAAGTGAGCTGATTCCCGTCGAATTACTTCAGCAGATTCGGTTCATCTGGCCCGGTACGGAACATGAGCCGGTAGCTGATCAGGAATCGGAAAACAGCGATGGGGAACAGCCAACGCTCGAAAACTTCACCGCAGGAGTTCCCGTATTCGGCGAATATGCGATCGTCCTCGAAATACCGGCGTTGCCAATTCCTCCAGAATCTGAAAACGAAAATGGAGCCGCTGCGCCGGTTCATCCGGGATTAAAACAGAACCGGAAGAAGCCCAAGAAGCCCAAAAAGAAAAAAGTGAAACCGCCTGCCGCCCCCCCGATCCGCTGTGTTTCGCTGACTCTCTCGCAGTACCGTCGAATGCGTCAGTGGCTCGAAGAACTGACAGGTCAGGCAGGGTTCCTGTCGCACGCGCAAATTCCGTTGGAAAATGTGACTCAACAGTGGGAATGTGAATTGTCCGGGGAATCGTTCGATGCCCTGGCTTCACCGGAGTATTACCTGAACGATCCAGCCCTCGAGACCACCATTGTAGGCTGGAGTTGTCAATGTAACGAAGTCACCATCAGCGAACAGGCACGGGCGGAACAGAAATTCGGCGGCAAAAAACCGGCAGGTCTGGCCAAGGCGAAGTGTCCGAAATGCGAGCAGAAATTCGGGCAAAATCCGCTGTATCACCTCACCTCTGTTGTTGCCCCACCGGCAGAGGAGGAAAAGAAATCGCCAGACAAAAAGGGCGAATCTGACCAGAAACAGAACGGTTCAGCTCAATCCGGGATTCCCCGGGAATCGCATGAGACCGCGACAGATTCAGGTGAAACTGGAGAATCATCAGAGACTGAAAAAAAATCGAAAAAGAAATTTTCGCTGAAATCGCTTTTCGGCAAAAAGAAAAAAGAGACAACGGAGAAAGTCTGACCAGGCACCAGTCATAGTTGTGATCCCGTGGTCTGTCTGCTCCATCACTTTGCCGTTTTGAACGTAACCGGCCTTCCTTGTTCGTGCAACGTCTCAAACAAAACGGAACCGAATCGTTTCCCTGTCACGTTTGCAGCAAAAAAATGAGGGACGGCCAGCAAAAACCGTCCCTGCAAAAAAAGCACCGTCGAATCCTCTATGAGCGGTTGCCGTGTCGAAGCAGGAACGGCGAGTTGGTCGCCACTTCCGCCGAGTCTGCCACGTTGACCCAGACATGCACATGCGGGGCACCGCGGAAATGCCAGACAAACGACGGCCCTTCAAGACGCCAGTTGTCCCAGACTTTGTCGTTTCCGATATCATGATCGGTATAAAAAGCGAGGGAGCAGGCATCAAGCCCGCCCTGTTTTTTCCGGCAGG
>JALWSL010000285.1:5391-6742 GCA_027080405.1 Planctomycetaceae bacterium | reverse complement strand
GGCGCCGGCAGGCAGGCTGGATGCTCGGAGGAAGTGACATTTCGCCAGAAAGAATCGCGTTCATGTTTTTTTTGTACGCTTCGACGCCCGGTTGTCCGTACGGGTTGATCCCGATCAATCGGCCTTCCAGCACGGTCGCGAGCATCATCATCTGGAAGAACTGTCCGAGCACGTGAGCATTCAATTCCGGGAAGAACAGATCGGCGGTTGGGCGGTCGACATCGGCGTACGCCTTATTGGTTCCATCGAAAGCGGCCCGCAGAACCTCGGGCATCGTTTTGCCCGCAAATTTGTTGAGCTGATCCTGATTTCGATTTTCCTCGACTTGAGGGATCGCCAGAAGATCGTCGTTCGGTTTTTCAATGAAGACATTGGTGATCAGTTTATCCCGCACACCTTCCTGGTGTTGCTGACCTCTGCTGTGCAGATCGCGCGTGTTGACGACCGTCAACGGAAGCGCTCCTTTTTCCTGTTTGCCGAGCGATTCCGCCAGAAGTTGATCGTACCACAAACCACTCGCTTCGAGCGCTTTGCCCCATGTTGAAAGGATGCGCGTTTTCAATCCGGCATGCTTTTCGAGCAGGTGACAGACCGCCGTGTAATCCATCGCCGGGTTATCACCCGAACTGGCAGTGCGAAATCGCTCGGTCATCTCCGCTGCTCCTTCGAGCAGTTGAACCACGTCGATCCCCATCGCTGCGGCTGGAAGCAACCCGACGGCTGTGAAGATGGAAAACCGTCCGCCGATGCCATCGGGAATCGGGAAGGCCGTCGGATAACCCCGCTCGTTACTGAAGTCTCGCAGTTTGCCGGTTTCCCCCGTGACAGGCACCACATACCGGGTCGCTTCACGGGAATCGCTGCCGTAATATTCTTCGAGAGCTTCACGAAATAATCGAAACGCCAACGCGGTCTCCAATGTGCCACCCGATTTGCTGATCACAATAATTCCCCATCGCTGGGCGAAATCGGTTGCGTCTTTGCATTGCGTTTTCAGTAACCTCAGCAGCGATTGTGCTGCATCGTTATCGACGTTATTCCCTTCAAAGTAAAGCCGTGGAATCTCTCCCCGTAATTCTCGTGGCTGTTCATTATGATACGGATCGCACAGTCCTTCGAACAGCGCCCGCATTCCCATGTAGGAACCGCCGATTCCGAGGACAACCAGGCGATCCAGTTCATCCCGCAGCATCTGACCGGATTCCAGAATCCGCCCGAGCAGACTGCCGGAAGAATCTTTCTCGTACTCATCCAACAGCCGACGAGGAAATTCGATAAACCCGGCATCGAGCGACTGCTTTTCCTGCGGGACATCTCCGCCGCTGTTAAACAGTTCAACATCGGCAAAAAC
>JALWSL010000285.1:0-5381 GCA_027080405.1 Planctomycetaceae bacterium | reverse complement strand
AAACTTATGAAAATCTCATTTTGGTTACAGCGGTCAGAACAGACCAGCCGTGCCGGGTTTTATATGCGCCCCGGTTGGTTTGCTGCGATGCACACTACAAGATATGACTTTGCGGTGCAATGGATTCATTTCAATCCTCATTTCAAACGGATATCGACACTGTTACGGTGGGCGGTCAGACCAGTCGCGACGAATTCTCTAATCTTTTTCCAATTTATCTTGACTTTTTCGGGGGGGGGGGTACATTCATTCCCATTGGCCAAAAGAGCAGATCTTTTCTTGCTCATGTTGGAATGATGGTTTACCCTGTATTGAAGGAGTCTGGAATGAAGTTGTTGAGTAGAATTACTTTGTTGCTGGTAACCGGCTGCATCACCCCCTGTTTGATGGCTGCGCTGACGGTCGATATCGTTACCCCGGCGTCAGGAAATGGACCCACCTGGGATTGCACAGACGTTGATGGGACGACAGCAGGCGAACGAGATGGAGGTTCAAGTACAGTTACTGGTATGCTTTGGAAAAAGGTGGGAGGAATCTGGAAGCATAACAGTCCTCTCGGTCCTTTATGGGTCACTGCTACGAGTGTCCCTGTCGGTTCTACCGAAGGAACATGGGATACAACACCAGATACTACGCAGGGAACCGCAAACAGATTCACTGCAGCGGGTCAGTACAAGGTAGAGATTGAGGTGATGGATTCCGTCAATTTCAACTCGGATACTGATATCAATTTTTGGACGATTCCATAATATCTTTCATGGGAAAGATTGAAATGAAACAGGCAATGCCAATTCGGCCACGTGGGTTCTCTCTTGTTGAACTGCTTGTTGTCCTGACAGTTATTGCGTTGCTGATTTCCTTGTTGCTTCCCGCGATTCAACAGGTGCGCCAGTCAGCGAGGATGGCGGTTTGTCGATCCCATCTCCGGCAAATCGGTGTGGCAACTCACAACTACATCGACGTGCATAGACGGTTCCCCGGCGGTCCCCACCAACAGGGAGCCCTTTATGCGTTACTGCCGTATCTTGAACAGCAGGCGGTTTATGAACGAGTTGAAGCGGTCAATGATTATTCCCTGAAGGTAAAGATGATCCCAAGAATCCCTCTTTATCTTTGCCCGGAAGATCCAACCACAGAGAGTAACAACGTGGCAAGTTATACGCCCAACAAAGCGATGTTGCCTTATCTGGGTGATGCCCGCGGGTTCGTCTGGTCTGCGCAATCCCCTGCCAGTGTGACCGATGGATTATCCCAGACGGCTTTTATTTCAGAATCGGTAACCAATAACTGGCACCTGGCTTATTTCATTCCTACCGATCTTTTTCCTGTCAAGCGGTCGCGCGGCGAATTGCAGGCGTTGAGCCTGCAGTGCATCGATGGTATCGGAACAGCAGGAGCACCTCGTATTGGTGGATTGACTGGTGGGATTGTCGCCGGATTTTCCGGCTATACACATTTCGTCCCCCCCAATGCACCAACATGTAGTTTTTTCCCTTATCCTTTTCAGACTCGTGCAGCAGTCGGAGACCATTCACATGGGGTAAATGTGTTAATGGCCGATGGGGCGGTCCGTTTTGCCAGTGAAAATATTGATCATGAAATCTGGTGGAGCATGGGAACGGTCAACAGTAACGATTCTGTGGAGTTGAAATGAGTAACACTGCCAGTCAAGAACATCATCAACGGCGTCGAAAGATCGCAGTCGCAGCAATTCTGTTGCTTCTTCTCCTTCTTTTGATCTGGTTCTGGTGGCCTCAACCATCCACCCAACCAGTTTTGGATGCTCGAAATGTTTCGGCACTACCGGAAGAAGTCCTCAAGGCAGGGAAGTATTTTCCGCTTCCTTATGAAGGGAAAAAGTTGCCTGGTCGCCCGGAAGAACCGATGCCGATTCCAAAAAAGGTTTATCATGATGTTGAAATATCAATTAACTCGAAACCAGTACAAACAGAGCCGATAGTGCTCCCGGCCGGGAGCGTTGTCGAGGTTGAAGGAGTCATTTGGGGACAGCCTGGTCTTCCGCAGAACACTTCCATAGGAGGGGGACTGGGAATTGTACAAAAATCGAACAACCAGCGTGGATGGATTCTGCATTCAACACGAAACACCAATTCACATACGACTACAGTTTCCAGAGGAAAAATAGAATCCCTTCGATGTTGCACCTTCAACGTAGAAAAATACAAACTTCCTGAAGAACCGGGGGAATACCTTTTGGTGGTTACTTCCTGGGCACATGATGGCCCCTATAACCATCCCGAATTGATCGCTGCAGAGTATGATCTGGTTATTAAGTGACAAAGTGCCGCAAGGTGCGTCGTAACTCATCTTTTTATTCGAGTACACATTTGGTGTGATGCGCACCCGACAAAATATAGCTCTGGTGCACAACGGTTTCATTTCAATCGGATATCAACGCTGTTACGGTGGGCGGTCAGGCCTTCTTTATCGGCCAGCAAGCGGATGCCGTCTGCATCGGCAATCAAAGCATCTTTATCGTAACTGATAATCGACGAACGCTTGAGAAAATCATTGGCACAAAGTCCGTTCGCAAATCGGGCCGTCCCGCCGGTTGGCAAGACGTGGGATGGGCCTGCAATGTAATCACCTGTCGCCACCGGTGTGTAATGTCCCAGAAAGATCGCTCCTGCGTTCTGGACTTTGTTCAATAATTCCTCGGGATTGGACGTCGAAATATGCAGATGTTCGGTCGCTAATCGATCCGTGACCTCTGCGGCCTGTTCTGCGGACTCGGCCAGAATTAACGCGCTGTAATCTTCCAGTGATTGCCTGGCAAGATCGCCTCGTGAAAGCTGGTTCAGTTGTGAGATCAGTTCATGGCGAACTGCTTCGATAAGAGGTTCGTGCCAGGTGATCAGAATCGCGGAGCCGGGACTATGTTCGGCTTGTGAGATCAGATCGCTGGCGACAAAGGCCGGGCGGGCGGTTTCATCAGCCAGGACAATCACCTCACTGGGGCCGGCGATGCTGTCGATATCAACCTGTCCGAACACATGGCGTTTCGCCAACGCGACAAACAGGTTGCCCGGGCCGACAATTTTATCAACCTGCGGCAACCCTTCGATGCCGTATGCCATTGCAGCGACGGCTTGTGCCCCGCCCATGCGGTACACTTCCGTAATTCCCAATTCATGACAGGCGGCGAGTAAGTCGGTATTGTAACTCCCGAATTCTGTCGGAGGAGCCACAACGACGATCTCCTGCACCCCGGCTACCTGTGCCGGAACCGCTGTCATCAGTAAGGTGGAGGGATAAGCCGCGGCTCCACCAGGAATGCAGATGCCAACCCGCTTCATCGGCAAATATCGCTGCCTCAATTCGACCCGGCCCGGCCCGATATCACGCACCAGTTGGACATCTCTATTCAAAATCGCCTGTTGAAATTGCGCAACATTTTTTTGCACCTGCCGAACCGTTTGAAGATAATTTTCGTCGGCTGCCTGATGAGCCTGCTTCAATTCGTCCGGTGTAACACGAAGGCTCGCCGCATCAAGTTCTTTGCGATCCAGTTTGGCCGTGTAATCCAACACGGCTGAAAGCCCCTTTTTATGGACATCGTCACAAATTCGTTCAACCACCTGCTGGGGGGATAGCGGTTCCCCGAACAGTTCGATCGTCCGCTGACGCCCGGATGGAGAAACAACATCACCCTGCGGACTGAGCTTTTCCCGCAATTCCTCAAATAGGACATTCGCCCGTTCATCCGATAAATTGATCACGGGAATGTTGAGTGTAGACAGAGCCGATTCAGTTCCAGATTCAGAAGTCATGTCAGTTATTTTCTCGGATCGATAGTTTACAGAGCTCGAAAGTTTACAAAGCCACGTTACCGGGATTCTATCAATTTCACTCGCGAGTTACATCTTCATACGCAGGTTACATTTCAGAAACAGGTTCACGATGCCGGGCGATTTCCAATAGCTGAGCGTGAATATCCACTCCGATTCTTTTGCTCCACGCTTCAAGAAGCAACCGGGTGATTTTTCCCGGAAAATGGGTTGAAACCGGTTCGCCGTTTAGCCGAGAAACTCCGAGCAGGCAGTAGGGGGTTGAGGTGGTGAAGATTTCGTCCGCGGTTTCCAACTCCGCCGGCGAAAAATCTTTTTCATGCACCTGGAGGCCAAGTTCCTTCGCGATTTCGATCACGACCGCCCGGCTGATGCCCGGCAAAACCGTCTCACGCGGGGCAGTCCAGAGTTGATCGTTTTTAACGAGAAACAGATTCGCCGTTCCTGTTTCTCGCACCATTCCATTTTGATTCAAAAGAATGGCGGAGGCATCCGGATATTTTGTCCGCGTTTCCCGGTCAGCCAGATAAAAGGCGAGACGACTGCGGTATTTCACTGTCGGCGGGAGACATTCTTCGGGCACCTGAGGCACCTTTGAAATCGCGAGATGCTGTCCCTGTTTGACTGCACGGCTCCAAAGTTCCCCGGGTAAATCGAACGTATGAATCACCAACGTCGGTTGCTCATCTCCCATTCCCCCCGTGTATGTTCTGTTCAAGCCGGGAGTCGCAAAAATTATCGCGCCCAACTCCTGCCAATCGGGTGACAGCTTCCGGTTGTGAGCGACAACTTCTTCCAGTTGCTTCTGAATTTCATCCATTGAAAATTGGACGGGTATTCCAATTTGCTCAGTCGATTTGAGTAAACGGGTCAAGTGTCGGGTCGACTCATAAAGGCGGGAGGAAAATGTACGGATCATTTCGGTCAGGGCAATTCCGTGGACTATTCCAACATCTTCGACGGGCAAAAAAGCCTGATCAGCAGGCAAATACCGTCCGTTTTTCCAGAAAATCTTCTTGTCAGCTGCATGTATGGACATCGTTTTCGGCTACTTACAGGGGCTAAAGTGTACGCAATGTCACTGTTTGGTGATTGTTATATTCCGAACAGGTCTTACCGGTTTTTTTTGAAACTGCGAAACAACAGGTTTCAACTGCTCTGGCACGACGATACAATAAAGGGGCCTCTCTTTAAGGTTTCTTTGCAGAATTTTCTGGAATATTTCGTTTAACCTATTATCGTGGAACCTTGCTGACAAGCGACGCATCGGTTTTTGGGTGTTCTCCAAAAAAGCTTGAAAGCTCAGTTGACTGAAATGACATTCGATACGGGGCCGCAATCGACAACATAGCTTGAGTGATTAACACGTGAGGGACGAAACATGCCTGCGATTCTCCAGTCGACTTCAGAAGACCTTCAGTCTGTCTCCCTCGATAAACCGATCCTGTTTATTGGGCGGCATCCGGATTGTGATCTGGTCATTAAAAATAGTCGAAAGGTTTCAAGAAAACATTGCTGTATTGTCGAAATCAACGGTTCGTTCATGATCCGCGACTTGGGGAGTACTAACGG
>JALWSL010000284.1 GCA_027080405.1 Planctomycetaceae bacterium | reverse complement strand
GTTTCAAGGGAGCTTTGCTGGATCGAGCGACGGCAGATAACCTTGATGAACAGGAGCGAAACAGGATCTTCGGCAAACAGGAAAACGCAGGCAACCTGATCGTTTCCGATATCCGTCTGGTTGCACTTCCGGTTCGCTCACTCACTTCCACCTATAAATGGGTGACGTGTCCGCATTTGATTGAACGCCTTTCACGTGATCGGAAAAGAACGGGCAATCCGGACGCAGATATCGCCAAAATCGATATCCAGGAGTTGCATTACCTGGGAAAAGGAAGCGACGATCTTTATCTCGAAGAACGGCAGTTTTCCCCCAGCGGAGACTTGCCGGAGGGTCTTCTTGGGCTTTTCGAGTCACTCATTCCTCACCAGAACACAGCAGACCGTCTGCAGGATCAACTGGTAATTCTCCACAACGACGACTTCGCCTGGTTTGCCCGCTACGGCCTGGCTGTTAACGCGCGTAACGTGCTGGATAACGAAAAGAAAACCAGCAAAAACCTCTGGTACGAAGAAACGATCCCTCCCGATTCCATCTTTTACGCGCTGCTGGCAGAACGCAAAAGTGATGCGATTTCCCGCATCAATGAGCTGTTCAAGGAAAAACCCTATCTCCAGGTTGGGGGCAACGAAACAGTGGGGCAAGGAATCTTCGCGATCAGGCTGGATGTTTGCAAGCAGAAAGGGGGATCGAATGAGTAACGAAAACCGCACCATCGATCAACAAAGAGCCGAGCACGCTCTGAAACAAATCAAGAATATTGAGGGGAATAACGATGGTTTTTACATCTCGTATGTTTCCTCGCTCCCTGCAACAATCGTCATGAACGGACTCGGGCAGGCACTGCTCACGGAATTGGCCAAGGCGAAAAATCAAACGAATGACTCACACTATCTGCTTTTTAAGCATGTTGCTTCCTGGCTCAGCCAACAAATCTCCAAATTGCGTTCACCCTCAACTACCGATTTCACTCCCGTCATTGAACGCATGATGCTAGAAGACCAAAAAACCTACCTCATCGCACAAACCGAGGCCATTGCGTATCTCAACTGGCTCAAACAATTCGCACGGGCTTACCTGAAAGAAAAGGAGGGACAAAGTGAGTAGTACAATCTGTCCACTCTATGACAAGGTGAATGTAGATAAACCCTGGAAACAGAAACAGTCTGCCCATGCTGGGCTCCTGTTCGATAAATTCCCCGCATTTTGGGAAAATAATTCAGGGGAATATCAGTTCGAAAAAGCCGATTTCCTCAACGGATTTGTCAGGGATTTCGACAAACTTTCCTTCCCGGACAATCTCATCAAAGATGCCTGCCGGCGTCAGCGGGAAATGGTCGAACAGCTTGGCGGCGAAATCATCATTCTGAAAAACGCCAGTCGCTTCGTCACCGGTATGGGACGCGAACATCCGCTCGAAAACGGCTTCACCTGGCATCACACACTCGGCGTTCCTTTTTTGCCGGGAAGCAGTTTCAAGGGAATCCTTCGCGCCTGGTATCGTGAAACATTTGGTGAAATCGTCCAAAGTAAACGATCTACCGCCTACAAGGCGGTAGCTTTTAATTGGTGGGCGGACTGACTCGGACTGCAAGTCCTCCGTCAGTCTTGGGATTCAATTCGAA
>JALWSL010000283.1 GCA_027080405.1 Planctomycetaceae bacterium | reverse complement strand
AGGAATATATCCGCATGGCTGTGCTGTTTCCCGGATATCCCGATTTACAATCGGCAGCGATGTATCAGGCCGGTCAATGCGACGAAGTTCTCAAAAATGTGGAACAGGCCATTAAAAGCTACAAAGAGTTGGTCCGTCTGTTTCCGAACAGTAAGTTTGCAGGCAAGGCAAAAGAGCGTCTCGAACAACTCAAATCCATTGATCCGGGCAATACGGGCAAGTAGACAGGGCGGAGAGGCAATCAGGGCAAGATAGGAGGAAGTGGCCGCTGCGGAGACCGCCAGGAAAAGGAAGTTCAATTGAGTCAGCTGTCTCAAACGGCTATAACACTTCCTGCTGGGCCAGCTTTTAGAAGCCTTTATTCTGGATTATTGCACGCATGGCTCCAAGCCCCTTCTGGATGTTTAACGAATGACTCATCGATATTGTTTAATTCTGGTGTTGATTGTGACTGCCTCCCTGGGGTTGTTTGTTTCCAGTCGGCTTATGGCTCAGCCGGGAAATGCTCAGCCTGTTCCTGTGAAGCAGGCCGTTGACAGTCCGGCTTCGGAAGCAAGCACCACCGGCGAAGTGGCGGAAACAGGATCTCGCAGGACTAAAAGAAGCGTGATTCCTACCACACCGACCGAAGCGATCGCGGCATTGAAATGGTGGGGAATCCCATTTGGTATTGCGACATTTATCGCCATCTGGTTCAGTACCGAACGGCTTGTCGTTTTAAGACGTGCCCGGGTGATTCCCAAACCATTTGTTGAGCGCTTTTTGCATCACCTGCGGGAGGGAACGATTGACCCCGAGGAGGCCATTCAATTATGCGAAGATAACGGCAGCCCGGTCGCCCAGATTTTTGCTCACGGTGTCCGTAAATGGGGGAAGCCCTCGGTTGAGGTCGAGCAGGCAATCATTGATGGTGGTGAACGACAGGTGAGTGAACTGCGAAAACATTTGCGAGTCGTCAACGGTGTGGCAACGGTCAGCCCGCTACTCGGTCTGCTGGGAACTGTTTGGGGAATGATTGAAGCGTTCAATGGCATCGCCGGTTCACAGGCGATGGGTAAACCGGAGGAATTGGCAGCCGGGATCGCGTTGGCTTTGCTCACCACTGCTGCTGGCCTGGTGATTGCGATCCCCTCGCTGATTGTGTACATGTACCTTTCCGGGCGAGTCGATACACTCGTGATGGAGATGGATAAGCTCGCTCAGGAGGTGGTCTACTCTATCTCTGCCGAAGCTCTACACGATCGCACTCGTGCTCAGGCTGGCAGCAAACAACGGGCTTGAGCCTGTTGCCCCGCCAATGGAACCGTGAAAACTGTTTCCTGATGGGCGGAACACCCGCCGGTATTCCGCCGATATTTTTTCGTCCGTCCCAGAAATCGGTCAGGCCGTTTCCGTAAACTTTTCAATCAGCGACTGCTCACCGATACGGGCACAGAAATCGCCGAATGTTTCATTCGGTTCCCGCTGCTGTTTATAATAACTGAGAACCGGAGAAAGCCTGGGGACGATTTCCTCCAGCGGAACCTGATCCTGGAAAATGAAACCGAGACGGGTGCCTCGTGTGTTGCCCCCCAGAAAGATCGTATATTTACCGACAGAACGGCCAACCAGACCGATATCTGGTGTGTATGGGCGGGCACATCCGTTCGGACAGCCGGTCATGTGGACACTGATAACGTCTTTCTGAAGGCCCTGTTTTTCCAGTTCTGCATCGAAACGATCCATAAATTGTGGCATGACACGTTCCGATTCAGTCACGGAAAGACCACACATCGGCAGGGCAGGGCAGGAGATGGCAAATCGTCGGGAAGGGGAATAGTCTTCCGCAGGTCGGATGCCGTGTTCCTGCAGTATTTGTGAAATCTCGTTTTTATCGGATGGATCGATATCACATAAAATCATCGATTGCAATGCGGTCAGTCGAACGGGCATTTTGAATTTTTCGAGTACCCTCCGCAGACCGGTTTTAATCCGCAGTTCTCCTTCATCCTTGATTCGACCACTTTCAATCTGAATTCCGACAAACAGTTTGCCGTCCCCCTGTTCCCGCCAGCCCATGTAATCGTCGACACCGGTGATCTCCGCTTCCCGGGCGTCCTCCAGTGGTGAACCGTAATACTCTTCCACCTTCTTGCGGAATTTTTCGATTCCCCAATTCGCGATCAGATATTTCAAACGGGCAACTTTTCGATCTTCCCGGTTTCCATAGTCCCGTTGCACTTTGACAACCGCTTCAGCGACGTCACAAACTTCATCGTAGGGAACAAACGCCATCAATTTGCCGATAGCCGGGAACGTCTTTTTCGCCGATGGTGTTCGACCCATCCCACCACCGACATAAAAATTATAGCCCACAACCGAACCATCTTCGACAATCGCAAGCAGCCCCGTGTCCTGTGCCATGATATCGACATGGTTGTCTTCCGGTAGCGATATTCCAAACTTGAATTTGCGGGGCAGATAGGTCTTGCCGTAAATCGGTTCTTCCACAGGTTGAAAATCGGTTATATTTTCCCGATTCCCTTCCTCGTCACTGACCCACAGTTCGAAATAGCTGGTCGATTTCGGTTTCAAATGGGCAGCCAGAGCGTCAGTTGTTGCCTGCATCTGCTCAAGAATCCGGTTGTTCTTGTAAGGTGCGGGATTGCACATCACATTCCGGTTGACATCTCCACACGCAGCGTAGGTGTCGAGTTGTAATTGATTGATTTTGTGGATCGTCTCCCGCAGGTTTTTTTTCAACACTCCGTGTAATTGGCTCGCCTGACGGGATGTCAACCGGAGTGTGCCTTCTCCCAGAGTATCGCATAAGTCCAACTGTCCGAGAAACTGTTCCGCCGTCAATTTACCGCCGGGAGTGCAAATTCTGATCATGCAACTGTATGCTTTGCCAAGCCGATTCCCCTGCTCATCTTTGAGATTCCGTTTTTCCCGATCATCCTGCTGATAAGTCCCGTGAAACTTCAACAGTTGAGCCGCATCGCCGCTAAAATTTGGTTCAGGGTTGGTTAGCTCCTCCGCGATTGTCCCTCTTAATTGCCGACTCTCGGCTTTAATTGTTTCCATTTTGCTGAGTTTGGGGCTTTTTTTGACCGCATCGTCTGTCATTATGTCTTCTGCTTTCCTTGGAGATGATTGGGCGGGATGTTATTGATTATTACCTGCCTCTATGTTTGACTCGTTACGAATAAGTGTTCATGTGGATACTTTTCGCTGCTCCGACTCGGTATTGAACCGGTCAGGTAGGAAGTTGTCGCGATGGGGATTGTGTAGTCTGTCCGGCTAAATCCTTCAAGGGCGAATTGAGGTTCTCTTGCTATTCACGGTAAGATTGCTTGTCATCTGCCAGAACACGAAAGAGGACAAGTGAACACATTTGGCCGTTGGGCAATTGAGCGCCGTTGTTGAATGTTGCGTCCGATTCGCAAATGGCCGGGCTGGTCGGCTGCTTCCGAATCCAGCGAACTGACTGAACCACATCTTCTGGGGATTGCTCGCTGAATCCAAATTCATACAATAACATCGTAACGTCATGTGGTCCTGCAACAATAGATACACCCGAGGGATCTCCGCGGCTTTTGACGTTGAAACCGAACACACCTGATAGGACGTCATTATTGAATCAACCATTGCGAGAAACTTTAAAGGTTGAGGCCAAACGGGCCGTGCTTGTGGGAATGGTCTCTCCTGGAGAGGGAACGAATCGCGCGATCGCCCTGGATGAACTGGCTGGTCTGGCTGAAACGGCTGGCTGCACGATCGTGGGAAGTCTCATCCAGGCCCGTGATAAACCGGACCCTGCCACCTATTTGGGAAAGGGGAAAATTGAGGAGCTGAAACAGTTGATGTTGGCAACAGATGCTGAGCTGGCCATTTTCGATAACAACCTTTCCCCCTCGCAAGGCAGAAACATCGAACGCATCATCAAGGCGATTGTGGTTGATCGTAGTGAAGTCATTCTTGATATTTTTGCCACTCATGCGAGAACTTACGAATCAAAGTTGCAGGTGGAATTGGCTCAGCTTCTCTACATGCGCCCACGGTTAAAAAGGATGTGGACACATCTGGAACGGATCGAAGGAGGGATTGGCAGTGGACGGGGGCCAGGTGAAAAGCAGCTTGAGCTTGACAAGCGGTTGCTCGATAAGCGGGTCTCCGAATTGAGGCGGAAACTTGCGACGGTTGAAAGAAGACGCGAGCGCCTTGTCTCTGCCAGACACGATCGGTTTACCGTCTCGCTGGTTGGTTATACCAATGCCGGGAAAAGCACCTTGATGAAGGCACTGACCGGGGAAGATGTGTTGATTGCCGATCAACTTTTTGCCACGCTGGACACCAAGACCCGCACCTGGTCCATACCGAATGGCGGTCAAATTCTTCTGAGTGATACCGTTGGTTTTGTGCGTGATCTGCCGCACCACCTGGTTGCCTCATTCAAATCAACATTGGAAGAAGCGCTGCAGGCTGATTTGTTGCTACACGTGGTTGATGCCGGAAGCCCCGAAGCAATGCAGCACATCGAGACTGTTGAAAAAGTGTTGAACGAAATTGGAGCTGGAGAGAAACAGACATTACTCGTTCTCAATAAGATCGATCGTCTCCCCGATCTTTCTTCGAGCAGGCCAGAACCCCAGGAGCGGGATAATGGGAGTGTCGAGCCTGGTGAGTCATCAGGGAGGGGATCTGATCTGGTACACAGTTCGGAACAGGCCGAAGAAAGGACCTGGTACGATATCCTGCGCAACAGATACCGGGAATCAGTCAGTGTCTCGGCTGTAACGGGAAAAGGAATAAAAGAGTTACAGAGAGCCGTCATCGAACAGCTTAGTCAGTCGTACCAATGGGTAGACATTACGGCTGATGTGGGCGATGGAAAATTATCTTCACTCCTTGCCCGTTCAGTTCAGGTTGAACGAACAACTTATGAAGACGACAATCGCGCCATTTATCGGTGCAGGCTTTCCCCCAACATGCTTCGAAGACTGGAACAACAGTACGATATCGCGGTATCGCCAGTCACCGAAAATTCTGCAATTCAACACTCTCAGATTTCCGCCCAGAACTAGCAGACAGGCATGCAGACCGAGGTTGAACACCCCGCTTTCACGGGCCCAATCCAATTCACAAAATGAACGGGGCAAACTCCAAGACAGTTCGCCCCGTATTGCAAGCGTTTCAGGCCACCAACGGTAACAGGCTGGATTTTGGACATTCATAAGTGAGAATGCTCAACATGATTTCCAGTTATTATGGGAACGGAAAAGCACTTCTCTCTCCAGAAACAGTTTCCTTCAAGCGGTTGTAAAGGAAGGTAAATGCCGCGGTCGCTGCTTCTTGTCGCAACGATGTTACCTGCTCAGCATATAGCGTTTGGTTTTTGCATCTTTTTTGATCTTTTTGGAATTATGGATCGCCTGATAGATCGTATTTCTGAAGTTTTTACTGGTCGAACGGTGGCCGGTTTTCAGAATGGCGTTCGTCAATTCATCCAACGTCAATCCTTTTTTGTGCCTGGCCAGCACATGGCAGGCAGCTTCCAGATTGGTAAACTTGTTCTTGAAACGAGAACCGGAACTCTTTCCAGATAGCTCATCGATCTCAGTGTCAATCTTCTCGATTTCGGCCACCAGTTTCGCGCGTCGCTTTTGCAATCGCGCAATTTTTGTCTGTTTCTCTTTCAATAGTTGTTCAACGTCAGCGACAGACAGTTCGTCTATTTTTTTTTCAACCATTTTGATGCACCTGCAATCTAAATTAAAAACATGAACAGAGAGTTGTTGTGTTCTATAACGATCGCCCACAGAATAGTATCAGGTGGTAAAATTGCAAGAATACATGAATGATAAAATGACAGTCTTTCGAAAAAGTAGATGTAATGAAAGAAATATAGATGCCATAATGTAACTGTGTATACAAAAGGGTGTCAGCCTGTCTGGCCAGCTATCAGTTTCTTGATCGCTTGTACAACCAGGAGACTTGCCGGATCCTCATGGTATCCCTTATTGAATGTTTTGGAGGCTTGGTTTCGGGTTTTGTGACCCTCCAGCCTGCGCTGTAATTCCAGATTGAATCTGTTTTGGAATTCTCTGGAATCCTCTTGCACAATTGCTCCCTCATGATGTTTCAAGTGTTCTATCGCGTTCTTGATTTGGTGGTTTCTGATCGAGTTGGCGATTGGCACGATCAGAGCGGGAAGATGGAGGAAACGCAGTTCAGACAGGGTTGTTCCGCCGGCCCGGCAAACAACGAGCGATGCCGATCGGTACAGGGCGGTTGCAGAACTGAAGTAGGGGCGAACATCTGCTTTGATCTCGGCTCTTTCGTATTGAGTTCTCAGTTCATCAATGATTTTATCACTGCTATTTCCTGTTTGATGTCTTATTTCCCATCCTTTTAGTGTCTCTCTGTACCGGTTCAAGTAATTCATCACTGCCCGATTAATTACTGTTGAGCCCTGGCTTCCTCCCTGAATCAATAGTACGGGCGATGAATGTGTTCGATTATTTTGGTTATCCTTTGAAACCTGAATAATATCATCACGCAACGGATTGCCGGTTGTTCTGATATCTGGATGTTTCGATAGATATTTCCTTGTTTGCTCATACGTTACACAAACGCAGTCTGCCCATTTAGACAGATAGCTGGTGGATCGGCCCGGGATGACATTTTGTTCGAGCAGGAGAATCGGTATTTTGGCCCTGGCTGCCTCGCGAATAATTGGATAGCTGGCGAAGCCTCCCAGTCCAATGAC
>JALWSL010000282.1:3081-6754 GCA_027080405.1 Planctomycetaceae bacterium | reverse complement strand
ACTTGAAACCCTGGCGATAGTATCTTTCAACAGTCAGTTTGAGTCAACGTAAGTTTAAGGCGTGAGCGGCGGTAATTGCGACATTCACCCCGCCGGAGGCAGAAAAAAACATTTTTTGGGGAGATGTCGTGCACGATTCTTCAAAATGAGCCGGATTCGACCAACGATGCTTCCCGGCAGCATGTATCGGAATTCATCCTCCAACGGCGGCGATGATGCGATGAGCCGGTGAACCGTAATGATCCTCAAACAGGCTGTGCCGCCCTTCCCGGGCGATCATGGAGGCATCCACTGAAGAAACAGACCTTGAATCGCCAGATTATTCCCGATTTACCTCACGCAACGGCTACAGGTCAGAACTCGCGTACAGTTGTTTTGAGGACTGATTGGTCCTGATTGAGCAGCTCGATTTCGGTCAGTTTCCACTGATAGGCGTTTTTTTCGGTTTTGCGTGGTGCGATCGCCAACAGGGCCACATAGGATGTGGTTCGTTGATGCAAATGCCCCCAATGTTCGACCGAGCCGGGTACTTCCCACTTGCATTTCAGACGGTAGGTATGATTTTCTCGCGGGTCTTCGGAAGAATTCACATCGTGTTTCGACTTCAGGTCTTTCTTTTCCGCTGGAACGCAGGAAACCAGTTTTACTTTTCCCGCTCGCGCGACCGCACCGCCTTGCTCTTCAATCGTCATCGATTGCCGAATTTCCAGATACAACGTTCGCAATAGTTCGCCATCAACAACTTCTTCCAGCCGAGAAAAGATCTGTTTTTCATCCCGCTTGTTAAATGCAGCGTAGATTTCCGTTAAAAGAGTTTCTGTAATCTGTGGGAATTTCTTTTCATGAATTTGTGGTTTGATCGTCTGGTTGATGACATCAGACAGTGCCTCATGAATAAAGTAATTGGGCGTGAACATTAACACGATTGCCGAGTAAAAAAGGAATGCCTTGTAAACAGATTTCTTGGAGAAATAACCGCTCCCAGAATTCAGGACTCTCCAGATGATAACCAGAATGTAAACCTGTAGAATAAACAGAGGAAGCATCAGCCAGCGAAGATATCGATACGGCGAGGAACCTGGTTGGAAATTCACCTCCAGTATTTTTGCCCGCTGGGCTCTTTTTTGTTTCTCAACGGAATCATCCGGCAGTTCAGGAAATTGCCATGCGAATTCATTCTGCTTTTCAATTTTTCGCAGCGTTTCTTTTTTCGTTTTATCCCCCTCGATAACCGCCAAATTTGCCTGATACAGGTATTGATTGAACAGGTTCCATTTCAACAAGCCTGTTTTCGCAAGAGACGGTCGGGGGTAGCGCAGAATGATCCCAATGCGGGCATTGGCGATGCTGATTTTTCCTGGTTCTGCCCGTTGTGAGAAATCACGAAACGCAACACCGAAAAAGTCGAGACGATCCAGAATGGGAGCTAACGCTTCCCCATCTACCGATAAGCTGATCTGTTCTTCCAGCAGTTTACGAATCGGCTCTTTCATTTCCTGTTGTTCTTCCAGATCGAGAACGCCATCCGGTTTCAGTTTCATCTCGAGAGAGCCCGCAATTGTTGCCAGCGGGATCAAAATTTCCAGGCGGGTTTCTTCCGGCTCCAGATACAAAAAGGCGTATGTTTCGCCGTATGAGGTGATGCCAAGCGTTTGGGAACGCTCTTTCTCAAGCCGTTGCTGAGGCGTCAGTTTTTCATCGTCATCAGATTCATCATTCGCATCCAGTCGGACTGTCCAGGGCTGATTGGGGAGCAATACTTTTTGTTGCCTTTTTCCGTGCAGCGGTTTTACCTTCAATAAAACTTCCGCAGGCAGGACGACTTTTTCGTGAGTAAATTCCTGCAGGAACGTCAGATACCGCGGTTGTTCTTTCAGATCAACTTCGTACTTGTAGACGAGTTTGAAGAACATCAGGTGAACCAGGTGGATATCGAAATCGGGCAGGTCGTCATCAATTCGCTTCACGAACTTCAGGGGCAGTCGGTTTCCCCGCTGGTCAAGAATTTTGAATCGCTGCTGTAGAAAGGTTTCGTGCAGTTTGGCCCCCCGTTTTACTTCAGCGAGAGGCAGCATCATCTCTTTATTCAATTTCAGATCGTGAAACAGATAGAGGTCTTCCACAAAAACCTCCAGTTTGACAAGCAGCCTGTCTTCCTGCACTTCAACAAACGCATCCGAAAGAGAAATCGGGTGGGCCTTGCACGCAGCAGGAAACAATAGGCACAGCAGGAAAAACAGGATGCCACAACTCTTCCATCGCCCGTTTTTTCCGTTTCGAACACGGCTTCGAGCATAGATTTGAGTCAGGCTTCGAGCACGGTGACGGGCGTTGACGTTCCTGTTTGCGATCACAATGATGGCCATCTTCCAGTTAGTGAATGTTTACGCCGCCCGCGTTTAAAAGCTTGCGAACGGCTCACATGTATAAGGGCAAATATCGAAGAGTATCGGTTATTGGGAGGTATCGGTCTGGCCGCGAACTTCAAAACAGGCCAGCCCGTCCGAGTTTTGCGGACAAGGCAAGTCTGTATTGTCCGTTGCTCCGTCCGGTTGAGGGTAAACTGCGCCACTGTTACGTCGCAATAAACGTCGCAATTACGGTTTTGTAGCGACTTGGGGACGATGACGCTCGATCTGGGCTTTGAAATCTCCCAGACTGTGCCAATAGAGTGGATGATTGAGATCGACTTCCGTAATTGCAATCGTTCCCCATTCTTTCGCCTGAGCGAGCGGCTTGCCGTCCAGGCCAAAAATAGCGGAGATCATCCAGTCAGCTGAGGCATCGGTGTAAGTGCTACTAACGACATAAACATGATTTTCACATGCGCGGGCGGCTCCGAGCATCGGGTTGCATCCCCAAACCGGCCAGGCGATAATTTCCGCCCCGTTTTTGCTCAACTCGCGAGCGACTTCCGGGAAGAAACCGTCGTAACAGATCATCATGCCGACTTTGCCGAAACGGGTGTTGAAAACGGGGTATTCATGCCCGGGCATAATGCCCCCTTCAATTTCGCCGCGCGGTAGTGTCACTTTCCGATACTTTCCGACTATTTCACCATCCGGCCCAATCAATACCGCGACATTGTAAACCAGGTGCTGTTCCCGTTCGAGAAGGCCAACGACAATGTAAAGATCATATTTTTTGGCAAGCTGACCGAAATATTTGGTGGAAGGGCCGGGGATCGGTTCGGCACAGTCGGCGTATTTCAAACCGGTTCCATAAACCGTGATTGTTTCAGGGAGAACGACCAAATCGGCTTTTTTCTTTGCAGCCATTTCAATCGCTTTCGCAAACTGGGCCGGTTTGTCGCTCGGCTTTTTTCCTTCTCTTGGCTGAAGATGGACCGTCGCCAGTCGTACGATGCGCGGTTTCAATTCGTCCGTCTGTTTTAGACTAATATCGCTCCACATGATTTTTGAATGAGGTGGCCCCCAGCGAAAGTGCAATTCAACCTGCGCCTGAGTCGCCTGGGAAGGAACACGATAGATGCTGGAAACTTTCGTCCAACCGTTCTTGTCCGTCTGTTGATCGACGGGAAACTCCGGTTCTGCCCACGGTCGTTGCCCTGGCCTGAAGGAAGCGAATGTCGGCTCATCCCGTTTAACCCGTTTTCCCTTATCATCAAGCCAGATAATCCGTACGACACCGGCTCGGCGAACCAGAGCAATCC
>JALWSL010000282.1:951-3071 GCA_027080405.1 Planctomycetaceae bacterium | reverse complement strand
GATCAATCCCCAACGTTTTGCGGTATGCGGTAAACTGATAGGTCTTTCCTCCTTCGACCGGAAGATTTTTTTGAAGCTGCCCCATCAATCCCTCCCGGTCATCCGCCTCAATAATGAAAGCCCCTTTTTTCGATGGACCGGCTTGGGCATCGAAGGAAAGTTTGGGGCGCAATTCCTCACGCGGACTTAGAAACTCCCAACCATGAACCGTCACTTTTTTTTCTTCAGCTGCTTTCAAGGGAAACGCCCCTGTTAGTAGCAGGGTAAGAACAAGCAGGACGCCTGACGTTTTTTTCATCTGAAATTCTCCGGGGACTTATGGCTGGTTCCGAAATTGCCTATACTTCTGGTTGACTCGCTGTGGCTGGCGGCCGTATGGTTCACCGTAGAATACCATACGGGGCTGTTATTGAAACAGAAAGAATCGGCTCCAGGCGAGGTATTATTCGATCCACACATGACTGAAGTTTTATTATTCACATGAACGACCAGGATAACAAGCCAGAGATTGCAAAAGAGCGAGAATGCCCGCGACAGAACGGCGGGCCGAGCTTCCGAAAAAACTGGATTCGCGCCTGGGGGATCCCTGTGGCTTTGATGATCTCGCTGGCCGGTTCGTTCTACTGGGTTCGCTATGTTTATGAAACGATCGCAGGGCAGAACTGGGTCAATCTGTTGACGGTCATCATTGTCGGCTCTCAAATCATTCTGCTGCTTTTGTGGTTCTGTTTTCTTTCCTACTTCAGGAGGAAAACAGTCTGGACAACGATGCTGCTTCTTTTGCTGTGTGGCAGCGGTTGGGCTGCTTCGATCCGTGATTTTAATTTCGATGGCGATATGAATCTGTACGTTTCCTACCGCTGGGATCCTTTGCCGAACTCGCCCCAAAAAACGGTAGTGGCCAATCAGGAAACAGAGGCGGTTGAGTTCGCCATTTTGCCGACCGACATGCCTGCCTATCGGGGAATTCGCAGAGACGGAATTGTCGAAGGCCCGCTTTTGCGAACTGACTGGAAGCAGAAACCGCTTGTTGAATTATGGCGAACTCCCGTCGGGGCCGGTTACGCATCGATGGCTGTTGTTGGAAATTCACTTGTTACCATCGAGCAACGCGACCAGAACGAAGCGGTTACCTGTTACAATATCCGCAACGGAAAACTGCGTTGGATCCATCAATACCCCGCCCGTTTTTACGAAGCAATGGGAGGTTTGGGACCACGCACCACGCCGATGATCTCGCAGGGGGTTGTTGTTTCCATGGGAGCGATGGGGGATGTTACCTGTCTCGATTTTCAAACAGGAAAATTGATCTGGGCCAGAAACATTTTAAACGATTTGAAAATCCCGAATGTCGTGTGGGGGATGTCCTCCAGTCCGCTTGTCTATGGTGAGACCGTTTGCATCAATCCCGGCGGGCCTCAGGGAAACGGTTTGGTGGGGCTGAGTCTGAAAGATGGCAGCATATTATGGAAATGCGCGGGAGTAGACCAGTTCGACGAGGCCGGGAACAGCCAGAATTTATGCGGTTATTCCTCGCCGATGCTTCGGGAAATTGATGGGCTCGAACAGATCATCATTTTCGATGGACATGGCTTGAGCGGGCACGATATGACAAACGGCAAGCAACTTTGGCATCACACCTATATCAACGGAGCCAAAGTGAACTGTGCCCAGCCGATTGTTCTGGAAAACCGGAAGGATGTTTTCATTTCCTCCAGCTATTCCATGGGAAGTGCATTGCTGCATGTGGAACAGGACAGACAGGGCGGTTGGCGAGTGGGCGAAATCTGGCACGATGTCAGAATCATGCGAACAAAATTTTCAAGCCCCGTTTACCATCAGGGATACGTGTACGGTCTGGACGAAGGGATTTTGATGTGCATCGATCCCAAAACCGGCAAGAAACAGTGGAAAAAAGGACGTTATGGTCATGGCCAGGTTTTGTTGACACACGATCAACTGTTGATTATCGCGGAAAATGGCGATCTGGCGATGGTCAAAGCGGATCCTGAAAAGTTCCAGGAACTGACGAGGCAAAAAGTGTTGCCCCGCACCAGTCGCGTCTGGAATCCGCATGCCCTGGTTGACGGCATTGTTTATGTTCGCGATCATCTGGAAAT
>JALWSL010000282.1:0-941 GCA_027080405.1 Planctomycetaceae bacterium | reverse complement strand
CGTTAGATACCGGTATCGTTTTGCCAGTACGTTTTGCCGTTCGGTTTCGTATGACCGGCAAGCGGCAAGTAGTTCGGAAAATAGAGCTCAGAAGGTAGAATTGTCATGCAGCATCTGCTTCCCTCTCGGATGTTTTTTCTTGTGCTGGCTTCGTTGGTATTGACGATGCTGGTTCTGGCCATACCGTCATCATCGGTCGTGGCAGAACCGTTGGCTCCATTGCAGACCATACTGCCTTGGCCGGAAGGTGCTCCCGGTGCGGTTGGTGAGTTGCCGGAGGATAAGCCGACGCTTACGGTCTATCCGGTTTCACGAGGCTCAGCAAACAGATGTGGTGTTATTGTTTGTCCCGGCGGTGGATACGGTGGTCACGCAATGGCCCATGAAGGGCATGAGATCGCGAGTTGGTTCAATTCTTTCGGAGTGACTGCGTTCGTTTTGAAATATCGATTGGGAAAACGGTATCCGCATCCTGCGCCGATACAGGATCTTCAACGCGCTATCCGCTACGTTCGCGCACATGCCAAAGAATTCAATGTCGAGGAGAATCGCATTGGGGTGATCGGCTTTTCTGCCGGCGGGCATCTGGCGTCGACTGCTGCGACACACTTTGATGCGGGAAAGCCAAACGATCAGGATCATGTGAATCGAAAAAGTTGCAGACCGGATTTCGCCATTCTCTGTTATCCCGTTATCACCATGAAGTTGAATTATACGCATCGAGGTTCCCGGAACAATCTGTTAGGCCCCAACCCGGATCCTGCTCTTGTGGAGTCACTTTCCAACGAATTGCGGGTGACTCCGCAAACTCCGCCCACGTTTTTGTTTCATACCGAGCAGGATCAGGCGGTTCCCGTGATGAACAGCATTCTGTTTTACGAGGCGATGATCGCGCACGGGGTCAAGGGGGAATTGCATCTGTTCCAAACCGGGCGGCATGG
>JALWSL010000281.1 GCA_027080405.1 Planctomycetaceae bacterium | reverse complement strand
GAGTAACGTCGCACCAGGCATGATGAAAGCGGATCGGTATCCTTTCATCAATTCTGCGGGGGGAAGTTTTCCGTTGTATTCTGTCAGTTTCGGTTTGTTGTCGAACATCTCCAGATGAGAGGGGCCGCCCGCCATAAACAGATAGATAACCCGCTTGGCCTTCGGTGCAAAATGTGGCTTCCTGGGGGCTAGCGGATTCTGGGCGGCAGCTTTCGCCTGTGCCTGTTTGCCAAGAAGATCCGCCATTGCGATCCCTCCCAGACCGACGGCGCAGTCCTGCAAAAACCAGCGTCTGGCGCGATGAAGAGGATTTTCATGCCGATGAAGATAAGTTTGGCAGTTCATGGAATTCCCTCAAATTGAATCATGTCGAAATATCTGAATCATATTGTATCATACCGTTGAACAAGCCCCGCTGTCCCGGCACGGGCGGCTTGTCATGACCGGTGCCACCAACATCATTTCTTCCCCAAACATCTACCGTTTGAAAGTTCCTGTTGAGATCAGGAGAGCGACCGGTCTTCCCGCCGTCTCATCCCTTGCAAATCGTTTCATCCAAATTCAGAATGACTCGGGCGAGAATCGTCCACAAAGCCATTTCAGAATCCTTGATCTTAACCCTGGCCGGAGGAACAACGACCCGATTCCCGGCCTCGTCTGTAATCAGTTTTACCGCGTCGATTTCTCCCGAGGCGATCCGTTTTCTCTGGGTGTTGAGCAGATCAGTCAGAATTTTCAATTCTTCTTTCGAAGGCGATCGCGTCAGGCAACATCGGAAAGCGAAGCTGATCCTGTCGGCGTCTTTTTTCCCCCCCTGCTGGATTGTCTTCAGCGCCAACCCCTGTGCACATTCCAAAAACAACCTTTCGTTCATGGTTGTCAGCGCCTGCAATGGTGTATTGCTGCGATCCCGACGAACGCAGGAAGCATCGCCGTTCGGTGTATCAAAATTTTTCAACACAGGATAAGGCACCGAGCGATACCGGAAGGTGTAGAGCGCCCGCCGGTATTTCTGATTCCCGGCAAGTTCTTCCGGCCACTTTTTGTACCCATAACTTGCAGGGGGCAGATACAAAAACCTGGCCGATGGGGGATAGACTCCCGGCCCCCCCATTTGCAAGTTGATCAACCCGCTGGCTGAAAGAGCGATATCACGGACAATTTCTCCATCGACCCGAAAACGCGGGCCATGAGCAAGCAGACGGTTATAAGGATCTTTTTCGAGCAGTTGCGGGGTTGTTTTTGATGATTGCTGATAGGTCGCGGAAAGGACGATCAGTCGATGCAGTTTTTTCATACTCCAGCCGTTATCCATCAGCTCGACGGCGAGCCAATCGAGCAACTCCGGATGGGTTGGCGCTTCTCCCTGCGAACCCAAATCTTCGCTTGTCGCAACAATGCCCCGCCCGAAAAAAGCCTGCCAGGCGCGATTGACAGCCGCTCGGGCAACAGTCGGAGAATTCCTGTCCGCTATCCATTTTGCAAAGGTGAGTCGGTTGAGCGGCTCGTTTTTCGACAAGGGGTTCAGAATGGAGGGAACGCCCGGCGTTACTTTCTGTTTCGGTTTCAGAAAATCGCCACGATCCAGAAAGTAGGTGTCGCGAGGTTCGTCGGTCCGTTCCATCA
>JALWSL010000280.1 GCA_027080405.1 Planctomycetaceae bacterium | reverse complement strand
CGATGTTGACGAACCGGTGGCCGGTGCCTGTGCGACGCCAACCCGTCTGCGGTCCGGGCGGATTTTCACCTCGCGGCTGGAGCTTTCCGGTCTGGAAATGGACAAAGAAGGGACACCTGGAGAGTATGGTCCCGCACGAAGATTTCAGAACGATCCCAAAACCAAATTTACCAATCTGTTCAATTACGACCCTTCAACTCCCCAGAAAGATTTGATGGGAACGATTCCTCAATCGCTGTTCATGATGAATTCTGCGATTATCGACAAAATGGTTTCCGCTTCGGGAAATGGCCCTCTGGCCCGCATCGTCAGGAAATACAGGGATGACACTGATGTGATTAACGAAATCTATCTGCTGGTTCTCTCGCGGGAGCCAAGCAAGAAGGAAATGGAAATATGTCAGGACTACCTCAAAAAGAGCAACAGCCGGAATGAGGCTTTTGAGGATATCATGTGGTCGCTGGTGAATTCGAGCGAGTTCATCAGTAAGCGTTGATTTTCCGGGATTCGATCACGAAACCGTCTACAGGTAGCCTGCAAACAGACTAAAACCAACTTCATCTTCAACTCTTGATTTTTGGGTTGGGCATTGAAATAGTGCGACAACGGAGCACGAACCACGCAAAGAGAACCCCCAATTTAGAACCTGAAAAGGGACTGGAAACAAGGAGTCAGTAATGAATTCAACCTGGCATGATATGATCAATATGACGCGTCACGGCTTCAATCGCAGGCGTTTTTTGCATACGGTTTCAGCCGCAAGTGTGGCAGCCGGAACGCTTGGTTTTCGGGATTTGATCAGCCTTCAGGCTGCCGAACTTCGCAAGCGTCATAAAGCCGTCATCATGTTGTGGATGGCGGGCGCGCCCAGTCAAATGGAGACATTCGATCCGAAACCCGATCACGAAAACGGAGGGGGCACCAAAGCCATTGGCACCTCGATCCCCGGTATTCACGTTGCAGAGGGCTGGGAAAAGACTGCTCAGGTCATGCAGCACTGCAACATTATTCGTTCCATGTCCCATAAGGAGGGGAACCATCGTCGGGCGACCTATCAACTCCACACCGGTTACCTGCCCGCCGGTTCCGTGAAGCATCCTTCTTTGGGTTCGAACATTACCAGCCAGATCGCTGACAAGGATCTTGAAATTCCGTCAATCGTTACCGTTGGTCGCGGTGTCGATGGCGGCGGTGCCGGTTTTCTGGGTGTCAATTACGAGCCTTTTGTTGTCTCACAACCAGGCAGCATCCCCGAAAACTCTGCCCCACTGGTAAGCGATTCTCGCTATACCAAACGATTGGATCTGCTGGGAAAACTCCAACAGGAATTTTCCGATCGGGGCGGCAAAACGGTTGTACAAAACCAGAAAGCCATCTACAGGAAAGCGTCCCGAATGGTACTGAGCCCTAAACTGCAAGCATTCGATATCGAGGATGAACCGGCATCCCTGAAGTCACGTTACGGCAGCAGCCAATTCGGAAAGGGGTGCCTACTTGCCCGTCGACTGGTTGAACATGGCGTCACATACGTTGAAGTTGTCTCCAATGGTTGGGATACCCACGATAATGTTTTTGATCGCGTTGCAACCCTTGCCTCACAGGTTGATCCCGCCATGGCAGCTTTGATCTCCGACCTGGAAGATCGTGGCATGCTTGATGATACGCTGGTCATTTGGATGGGAGAATTTGGGCGTACCCCGAAGGTAAACGGTCGCGGCGGAAGGGACCATTATCCCCGTGCTTTCAACGCGATGATTGCAGGAGGGGGCACGAAAGGAGGACAGGTGATTGGCTCTACCACAGCTGATGGAACGAGAGTGCAGGATCGGCCGATTGCCGTTAATGACCTGTTCCGATCAATCTGCCACTCCCTCGAAATTGATCCTGAACTGGAACATATGAGCCCGCTCGGTCGTCCCATGAAAATTGTTGATGGAGGCGAAGTCATCCAGGAACTGTTCAGCTAAAAAACGCCTGGGTGAAAACAGAGAGCGGAATAACCAGGCTGCCGCGTCTGCCAGGTTGGCGCGCCTGCATCGACTGAAAGGAATACCGGGAAAGGATTACCGCATTTCTGGTGAATGGTCGGAATGCGCAGCGGGTGGGACGTTATACAACAGCGGCCTCGACAGAACGGGGCTTCACTCGCTCAGCGCATCGTCGTTGAAGTTGTCGAAGGGAGTTTTTCGGCTGATCCGCTTCATTAAGCCTTTCAGCACTTTTCCCGGCCCGACTTCGCAGAATTGATCGATCCCCGTTTCGAGCAGGTAGTTCATGGAGTCTTCCCAGCGAACCGGGCGGACGACCTGTTTGACGAGGATATCCCGGATTTCCGCAGGGTCGCTGTGCGGGTTGGCATCGACATTGGAGACAACGGGAATTTCAGGAGAGTTGACGGCAACATTTTCCAGCGCGTCTGCCAGTTTTTCCGTTGCGGAATTCATGATGGGAGTATGAAAAGCACCGGCAACCTTAAGCGGAACCGCCCGCCCGCCTGCCTGTTCAGCCAGAGTGACGGCCTGTCCGCAGGCTGCTTTGTCTCCGGAAACAACGATGTTCCCCGGACAAAGATAGTTGGCAATAACCAACGTATTCCCCTCGGCGGATGCTTTATCGCAAACTTCCTGCACTTTTTCTTCATCGAGCAACAGAATGCTGACCATGCCTGACGGAGTTGCATCAGATGCAGCCTGCATCGCTTCCCCTCTCGTTTTGACGATTTGCAGTCCATCTTCGAACGATATCGCATCTGCAAAAGCGAGCGCGGTATATTCACCCAAACTCAGCCCTGCGACAGCTTTGCAATTTTCGATATGCTGCGGAGCGAGATCACGGAGAACTTCCAGGCAAGCCAACCCGGCAACGAACAGGGCAGGCTGGGAACAGATCGTCGAATTCAATTTTTCTTCCGGCCCATTTGCACAGAGATCGAGAAGATCGTATTCGAGAATTTCACTCGCCTGATCGAAAAGCGACCGGGCAGCCGGATATTTCCGGGCCACTTTCACTCCCATGCCGAGTTGTTGTGCCCCCTGTCCGGGAAACAAAATTGCACACTGGCTCATATTTCTATCCTGATTGAAACTGAAGTTAAACCGCAGGGGTCGGCATCGATGCCAATTGCTCGATAATCGAGTCGTTGATTTTTCGTTCGTTCATCTTGATGCACGTTATCAACGCATTGGTCATGGCGTGGGCGTTGCTGGACCCGTGACAGATCATGCACAGTCCATCGATGCCCAGTAATGGGGCACCACCGGTTTCCTGGTACTCGTAGCGGCTGGCTGCTTTTTTGAAAGCCTCACCCGCTTTCGCTTTATCGGTATCCAATGCTCCGGTAATTTCCTCAGAAAGGACCCGGAACATCATGTCGGCCAGACCTTCGCTCACTTTCAGGACAACATTTCCGACAAACCCCTCGCAGATGACAACATCCGTATCGCCCTGGAAGATGTCTCGTCCTTCAACATTGCCGTTGTACTGATCTTTCAAACGGGAAGCCAGAAAAAACTGGTTTGCTTCACGGACCAGGCTTGTCCCTTTCCCATCCTCACTGCCGATATTCAGTAGGCCTATTCGAGGATTTTCGAGTTCGAACATTTCCCGGGCATAAATGGCTCCCATCACTCCGTACTGATAGAGGTGATCGGATCGGGCGGCAGGATTGGCTCCGACATCCATCAGAATACAATGCCCCTTCAGAGTGGGCAACACGGCTGCAATTCCGGGGCGTTTCACGTTTTTCAGAAACAGACGCGTTCTCAAACCGGCAGCGACACAGGCACCCGTATTACCCGCACTGACAATTGCCTGCACCTCTTTTTCCGCCATCAGTTTCCAGCAAATGGCAATCGAGCTGTTCGGCTTTTTTCGCAGGGCAACCGTCGGCTTCTCCTCCATCCCGATAAAGCCATCGGCTGGTATGATCCGCAAGCGTTCTTCGGGATAATTCCCGGTAAGCAGACATTTTTCCTTCAACAATGATCTCAGCAATTCTTCATCGCCGACGAGATCGACCGACAATTGTTCCGTCTGGGCAATTGCAGTCAGCGCCCCATCGATATTGATCAAAGGGGCATCATCACCTCCCATTGCATCCAGTGCGATTCGCATCTGAGCAAACTTTCCTACTGCCTGTTGGCTCTTGTAACGTCAACAAAGCCTCCCATAGCTACACCACAACCGTTTTCCATCCGATATATGGAAAAAGGCCAGACAAGCAGGAACAGATATCGCAGGTGACTTTGAAGGAAGAAAAGAGAAAAAAGCAATCCTGAACCTGGTTAATCTTCTATTTCAATGACGATGCGTCCCATATAATGGCCACAGGTTGGGCAGGCAGTATGACTGGGAGTCGGTTGACCACAATTGGCACAACCCTGTAGTGCAACAGGTTTTACAGCATCATGACTGCGTCTTTTACGGGAACGGGTTTTCGATTGTCGCCTCTTTGGAATTGCCATCTCACTTGCCTTCTCTACGATAATTTACCAATAGAAATACTGAATGTTTGACACCCGTATTTCCAGGGGGTTCAATCTTCAGTCTTTATTTGTCAGGGATAAACCTACTTTCCCGCGATTGAAAGGCGATCGTACGTAGAATCAGGTTGTTTTGTCAAGTATTGCAAAAGAGGATTCACGTATAAGCCAAAAGCCGTGTCACTGCAGCAATAAGCCTGGAAAAAATCCAACGAACAGCGATAGTAGAACGTACACAGATTTGGAGGCAGGATGGAACCGCGAAGGTCGTTGGAGTAATTTGGCAACAATCGGATCGGAAGTGAGGCCTCGGAGGGGTGATCTGCAGGGAACAGATGATAACTGATCACAAAAACACTAATATCTCGACAAGGGAGGAAGGGCACGAGTGTCAGCCCCGGTTGAGCGATGCGCGCCTTGTGGAGCGGGTTCGTGAGGGCGACCGTAGTGCATTTAGGGATCTGGTGTTACGATACGAGGGAAAGTTGTACCGGGTGATCCATCGCTTTGTGCATAATGATGCACTGGCGGAGGACTTGGTGCAGGAGACGTTTATTCGGGTCTACGAAAATTTGGGGCAATTTGATGTTTCCAGGAGGTTCGGCCCCTGGTTGTTCCAGGTCGGAGTCAACCTGACATTGGACTATTTGCGCAAGAAAAAGAGACGGGGATCGACATCACTGTTCAGTGAGATTAATTCGGAGCGGTCTCTGGACCCCGGTTCCGACGATCCCCGGGAAAAACGGGATATTGGCGAGGAAGTCCGGCGGGTCTTGCAGGAACTTCCGGAGAAGTACAGGACGGTACTGGTATTGCGGGATTTGGAGCATTTCACTTCAGCTGAGGTTGCCGCAATTATGAACCGAAAGGAATCCACGATTCGCTGGCGTTTGGCAGAGGCAAGAAACCGCTTTAAGCGATTGTGGACTGAGCGAATAAAAGAGGCCGGCGAGCCTTTTTGCGGGAAGGATGGGAAGTAACCATGTCTTGTCATTGTTCAAAAAACAGAAATCGTCTGGCGTTGCTGGTTGATCGGGCTTGTGCCGATGAACTCCCAGAGGATGTCAGGAGGATTCTGGCAAATTGTCCTACGTGCAGAGAGCATTACGAGTTGCTCCGTGCCGCGATCGGTTCTCTCCGTGAGACTCAGAACGGAGACTCAGTACAGCTTGAAAAAAGCCTCTGGCCGAAGCTGTCGGACAGGCTTCCCGAGCCTTATCCGCAGGTTTCACGCTATCAGGAATGGAAGCAGAAGTTCGTTCCCGTCTTTTCCGTTGCGGCGGCTTGCCTGGCGTTGCTTGTCGTTTTCATGGGGCGTCAACCATCACGAAAAGAACATCGGGTCTATCAGACGACAGTTAATCGCGGTTCGGCCTACTCCCCTTTCCAGTATTCCGCGAGTTTCGATGAGAGAGAGAGTGCTTCGCAACGATCCTATCCGGGGCCATCTCACGTCGATCCCTTCTCGCAGAAGGTCTACTTCTACCCCGAAATTGATTCGGATTTCCCCGATACTCGGATGCTGGAATCCAAACTGAAAGAGTTGCTACAACAGCGGAGAAGCTTGCATTCGGAAATCGAATAGTTTTGAATGATACGATGGCTGAGTGCCTATTCGACTGATTTGTTTCCGTTTGCTGATTGTTCCCGTTAGTTGTGTCCGTTTCAACTGATTCAGAGTGAAAAAGGATTTCGCGACGATGCCTCTTTTCGAATTTCGATGTAGCGAGTGTGGCAGCGAATTTGAAGTTCTCATTCGTTCTCAGGAAAAGGTAAGTTGTCCACAGTGCAAGTCGGAGCAGTTACAAAAACTGCTCAGTCCCGCGGCGACGCCTGCTTCTGGCAAAGACCGTCTTCCGCTTGCGTGTCCCCCCTCTGACGCACCACCTTGCGGCCCGGGTTGCTGCCGGATGACCTGACCCGGATTGTTCACAAGCTATGGTGAAAAGATATCTTTACGACCGCCGCCTGTAAAAGGATGTGCGTTGTCCTGAGAACTCAAGGGTGTTTTCGGGGAACGAAAACTGTCACCGGTTGTTTGAAGCTGGCCCCTTTGCTTTCTGTTTGTTGTTTGCGATTGGACACTGGCGGGCCATGTGTAAACGGGAGACACAAGGCTGCTGCGTGAGCGGGAAGCATGATGATTCAGCATGCTTCCCGTTGAATTCTTCTTCGGATTGGTCATTGCAACCTGATTGCCTGCGTCAAACGGAACCGCATCGGTTGATGCCGTGCTGCTGTGTGGTCCGTCATTCTGAGCGACTTGCTGTCCCCCCACTGGATGCGG
>JALWSL010000279.1:3458-6768 GCA_027080405.1 Planctomycetaceae bacterium | reverse complement strand
CTCAGCCACGATTTGTTAATCTTGATCGACATGATGCTGATATCGCAGATTCAGGCAATCATGGCAAGATCAATCTCAGTCCAGGCCGTGAACGGTTACCATCAGAGCCCCTGGTTGTTGACCCAATCATGTTCGAGTTCGATCCCGATGGTCGAATCTGGGCCGTTGAATATCGGGGCTGGATGATGGATATAGAAGGCAAGGGCGAGGGTGATCCCATTGGGCGTGTTGTTGTTCTGGAAGATACAGACGGAGACACGTTTATGGACAAGTCCACAGTTTTTCTGGATAAACTCGTCATGCCCCGAACAATCTCTTTTGTGAAGGGAGGAGTCCTGGTTGTCGAGCCGCCTCATTTGTGGTTTTGCCGTGACACCGATGGCGATCTCAAATGTGATGCTAAAGAACTTGTCGGTAAATATGGAAGGCCCGGGAATCCGGAACATACAGATAATGGCCTCATGCATGCTTTGGACAACTGGATGTATTCAGCAAATTCAAGTACTCGTCATCGTTTTGAGAATGGAAAATTGATTGAGGATGCCACCGTTTATAAAGGGCAATGGGGAATCACACAAGACAACTACGGCCGACAGTTCTACAACTATGAAAATCGCCCCCAGCATGCCGATTTGTATCCACCAGTCTATGTCATGCGGAACAAGAATTGGGGCTATCGTTCCCAAGTGCCCGGCATCAATTATGATGTTGGCAGAAATTCCAAAGAGGTTTTCCCGATTCGTGTTACTCCAGGAGTCACATTAGGGGGAAACGAGTTACGTAAAGACGGAACATTACGCACCTTCACGATAGCTTGTGGGCCTTCGATTTATCGTGGTGACCAGTACCCTTCGAGATTCAATGGTGCTGCGATAATTCCCGAGGCTGCAGGCAATTTGGTTCGTCTCAATGATCTCTTCGGAGATGGTGTCAAGCTCGATGCAAAAAATGCGTTTGGCAAGCAAGAGTGGCTTGCATCAACTGATGAACGGTTTCGCCCTGTTTGCAGTCGAACAGGGCCTGACGGGGCTGTTTATATTTGCGATCTTTACCGTGGAATCATTGAACATGCCATATTCATGATGCCATACTTGCGACACCAGATTTTATCGCGGGGATTGGACAAGCCTCTTGGTGGTGGAAGGATTTATCGACTGGTTCACGAGGCTAAGCCCCTGGGGGAAAAACCTCACATGTCGACAGAGTCCTCCAGGGAACTGGTGAAGCATTTATCGCATCCGAACGGCTGGTGGCGAGACACAGCACAAAGGCTGCTTGTTGAGCGAAATCCCGACGAGGTTATCAGCTTGCTGCGTCAACTGGCATCACAGGGTGAAGATCGTTGGGGACGAGTGCATGCATTGTGGACTCTTGAAGGACTCAACAGGTTGGACTGGAAATCGGTTCTGGCGAATCTTGGAAATGATGATGCAGTTGTTCGGTCACATGCAATACGGTTGAGCGAAAAATTCATCAGGGAACGGCACGCAGAAATATTGGATCACTTCGAGAAACTGCTATCTGACCAACGTCCAATGGTTCAATTACAACTGCTATTGTCTCTTGGTGAGTGCAAGGGCGATCGCGCAGAGCAAATGATGAGAAAAATTCTTATCGCTTATCCGAATGAAATTACCAGTTCAGCAGCGATTACCGGACTGTCTGGTCGAGAATTGGAGTTTTTATCCGGTCTTGTCAAACATGCAGATTGGACTGAAAAAAAAGAAGAAGAGAGCAAAACTTTGTTAAACCTTGCTCAGGCAGTGATAAATGAAGCCAATCCCCAGCGTATATCTCAGCTTCTCAAAATTGCATTACCTGCAACAAAGGCTGATCATTGGAAAACAACTGCAATGCTGAGAGGAATTGTCACTACCAGGATCAGCCGTCAACGATGGCCATCCCTGCTGCATTTGCCGGAAAAGCCTGCCTTGATTGATCTGCTTGCTTCCTCCTCATCGGCGGAATGGAAGAAGGGGGGCGAGTTGTTATTACGTTTTATCACTTGGCCCAATGACAAGACAGTAAGAAAAACGAAGCCTGTCCTTAAACCGCTCACGGCGGTTCAGGAAAAGAACAGAAAAATTGGCAAAGCTGTTTATATGGCTTCCTGTTATGCTTGTCATTCTGATACCGGACGCGGAAAACCGGGGATGGCACCACCATTGGCAGATTCTGAATGGGTAAACGGCCCCCCGGATCGATTGGTGAAAATTGTTCTCAACGGGTTGCGTGGCCCTATCAAAGTCAATGGAGAAGAATGGAATTTATCGATGCCTGCACTGAGGCAGAACCCATTACTGAATGATGATCGCCTGGCTGGTTTGTTGACCTATATTCGCCGGGAATGGGGAAATTATGGAGAGGCAGTCGATCCAGAATTTGTCCGGGAGATTCGAAAATCAACATCTTCCCGAAATGCACAATGGAGTGCGGAAGAATTGATTGATCCTCATTCAACGCCGGCCAGCAAACAGTCGGCTCCTGACGATCCACTGGAGAAATACCGCCCCGCTTTGGCAAAGGGCAATCCCAATGTTGGTCGAATACTTTTTCACTCCAATAATAAAATCCGTTGTGCCGCCTGTCACAAAATTGGTCATATGGGGGGAGGGTTTGTAGGCCCCAATCTGACTGATGTCGGAAATCGCCTTACCAGTGAACAAATACTTGAATCGTTGATTGACCCAAGCGCACAAATAGCCAAAGGGTACCAGACCATATTGATCATCACCGATGAAGGGGCTATTCATTCAGGAATCATGGTATCGGAAGATAAAACGAAGGTTGAACTGGCGCTACCCAAGGGAGGGAAGGTTACTATTCCCAAAGACAAAATTGATGAACGGATCACCTCGAGTGTGTCGAGTATGCCGCAAATGTCCAGCATCTTCTCTGTCAAGGAGGTTGCAGATTTGGTGGCTTACCTGAAATCACTCAAGGCAGACAGGTTAAAAGAGGATAAATCCAAATGAAAAATTCCAAGCGGGACAAAGACCAAAATACCCAATCTCAAATCAATCGACGTGGATTCCTTGGGACTGGCGTTGTTGCAGCCTCTGCCGGAGTTTCTCTTGCGTCAACTCTGGATAAGGCATTCATGGGAAATGCAATTTACCTTGATCAAAAAAGCTATTCTCCGAATGACACAATCAGGTTTCACATCTCCTCCCATACAAAGAGCATTGATGTTTCGATTAGCAGAGTTGGAGCAAAACGCGAAGAAGTCTGGTCCCGCAAAGGAATCGCCACCCAAAGCTACCAGATCCCCCATGATGCTTCTTCTCATGGTTGCCGCTGGCCTGTCGGG
>JALWSL010000279.1:0-3448 GCA_027080405.1 Planctomycetaceae bacterium | reverse complement strand
AATCCTGGAAATCAGGTTATTACGAAATTCAGACAAATCCTGAAATGCAACGAGGGTACGTTGCCTATTTCATTGTTCGTCCTCAACACCCGGGGAGCAACTCGAAAATACTTCTCCAAATGTCGACAAACACCGACAACGCATATAACAACTGGGGGGGCTATAGCGTATACGCTTACAATGGCCGAAACGGGGTTCAGGGGCATCGGGTTTCTACCCAGCGACCTTCTTCGGCAGGGCCGCTTCGCAAGTGGGAAGTCCCTTTTATCAGATGGGCAGAATCGAATGGATACAATCTTGATTATATCGTCAATAACGATTTGGAATTTCATCCGGAAATAATCAATCAGTATCAACTTGTTCTTAGCGTAGGTCATGATGAATATTGGTCGAGTGCCATGCGGGACACAGTAGAAAATTTTGTTGCCAAAGGGGGAAATGCTGCCTTCTTTAGTGGAAATGTATCTTGCTGGCAGATTAGAAATGAAGAAAAAGGGGCAGCGTTTGTCTGCTACAAACAGAATTTCCGTAAAGATCCTCTCTTTAATAGCGAAGGTCCCAATCCCAACCTGACAACACTTTGGAGCCATCATCTGATCGGCCGCCCGGAAAATAAAATGACCGGTGTTGGGGTTCTTTTTGGTGGTTTTCACCGTTCGCACGGTCAATATATGGATGGAACGGGAGCCCACACCGTTCACCGGGCTGACCATTGGGTCTTCGAGAAGACTGGCGTGAAGGCTGGTGATGAATACGGTGGCAAGCAGACCATCGTTGGGTATGAATGTGATGGATGCGAGTATGAACTGAAGAACGGAGTCCCTGTTCCCACCGGTAGAGATGGGACTCCCCGTAACTTTGAGATTTTGGCTACCTGTCCCGCAAAATGGGGACCGGAAGAAACTCTCTCCTGGTACGACCGCTGGCCCAAAAACCAGCAGGGGGCAAGTTGCCTGGGAGTTCATAGCGTTCCCGGTGGAGGCACGGTCTTCACAGCCGGGACAACCGACTGGTCACATGGTTTGGCTGGAAAAGAAGATCGTGTTGTTGCGCAGGTCACTCGAAATGTGTTGGATCGTCTAACAAAGAGCTGAATCATCGAATTCACCTGTTGTGAGAACAACCTGTGAGCCTATATCTCCGTGATATAAACTCTCTGTGCGTGGTATATTGTTTGCGGAGGTGCCATCCATGTGTGCTGTTCAAAGACTTTTCAACTGGATCCAATACCTTACATTCTTTTTGTTGATTCTCGTTCTTTCTGGCACAGATACAAATGCAAAACAGACGCAAAAGCGAAAACCCAATATAGTCATCATTCTGGCTGATGATCTTGCCTGGGCTGATGTTGGCTGTTATGGCAGTCAATTTCATGAAACGCCCAATATTGACCGACTTGCTTCTCAAGGGATGCGTTTTACAAATGGTTATGCCGCTCACATGAGTTGTTCACCATCCCGTGCTGCTCTTTTGACAGGCCGATATCCTGCGCGTTTAAAAATTACTGCCTACATTCCGGGCCCCAAACGAACTGGAAAATATCTACCAGCAAAAATGCGAATGGAACTTCCGTTTGAAGAGGTAACTATTGCTGAAGTCTTGAAGGAGTCCGGGTACGCTACCTTGTTTGTCGGGAAATGGCACCTTGGCAAATCACCTTATCTTCCAGAAAACCAGGGGTTTGATATCAATATCGCCGGGAATCATTCCGGTGCCCCTGGCAGTTATTTCTGGCCTTATGGACGTGGAAAAAAGAAAAATAGCTATCATGGCGTGGAAGTTCCGGGACTATACGAAGGAGGAAAAAAAGGAGAACACCTCTGTGATCGACTTACGACTGAAGCCATCAAGCTTATTGACAAAAACAGGGATAAACCGTTCTTCCTTTATCTTTCGTTTTATGATGTCCACACCCCAATTCAGGCAAAAAAATTCCTTGTCGAAAAATATCGAAAGAAGGCACGGAGAATGAACCTTCCAGAAGATACTCCGTTTAAAGCAGAGGGAACTCCCGCCCGTGGAACGCCACCTGGAATAAGTTCAAACAGAGCACGACAGATACAAAATGAACCAACCTATGCCGCAATGATTGAAACAATGGATTCCAATGTTGGGCGAATTATGGATCGATTGGATCAATTGAACCTCGACAAAGACACCATTGTCATTTTCACTTCCGACAATGGTGGCTTTCCACCAATTGCATGCAATTTGCCATTTCGTGGTGGGAAGGGCTGGGCGTATGAAGGCGGAACACGAGAACCATGGATCGTAAAGTGGCCCGGTGTAACAAAGCCAGCCAGCCGATGTGATATACCAGTCATTTTTACCGATATTTTCCCGACAGTTTTAGATATGGCGAATCTACCCTTGCGTCCTGATTTACACCGCGATGGCGTTAGTTTCACTTCACTCCTGAAGGGGGAAAACAAACCAATACATGATTGTATATTCTGGCATGCCCCTCATTATATTGCCTATGGTTGCGGTCCCTACAGTGCGATACGATGTGGCAAATGGAAACTGATTGAGTGGCTCGAAGATGGATCAGCGGAATTATTCAACCTGGAAAAAGATATTGGCGAAAAAAATGATCTCGCAAAATCGTATCCCCAGAAAGTAAAATCCTTACGCGACAGGTTGCACAAATGGCGAAAGGATGTAGATGCCAACATGCCACGACCGCGCTAAGTCAGGCCCTGTTGATAAAGTGTATCACTCTGTTGTTATTGCGTGAAGTTGCTTTTATCCCGACCTGGAGTGCATGGTTTTTTCACGAATTGGCCCAAAACCCTTGCGGCTGAAATTTATGTCATGGCAATGGGAGCAGGTGGGCGGTTTTTCTTATAAAAATGGTGGCAAGATGTACCGAAAAAAGATTCCTCAGCAGTTGGAATTCCCCAACTTCTATCTCCCCTTCAGCGGTCAACTCGGCCCACAAAATCGTTGGGTGCTGCTCGCTCAAATTGTTCCCTGGGATCTGGCGGAAGAAATTTATCATGCCAGCCTGAGCCCGGATCAAGGGGCACCGATCAAACCGTCCCGTGTTGCATTGGGGGCGTTATTGATCAAGGAAAAACTGGGGCTGACCGATCGTGAGACCGTCGCGGCGATCTAGGAAAATCCCTACCTGCAATTCTTTATCGGCTTCAGGGAATTCACGAAAGACTCGTCGTTCGATGCCTCGTTGATGGTCGATTTTCGCAAGCGATTCCCGACAGCAGGGATTCAGAAAATTACTGCATCGATCGCCTTGAGATCAATGCAGCAACAGAATGCTGGAAAAACAGAAGAAACAGCAGAAGATCATCCCGATGAGGCCTCCGGCGATATCACTGTTGCTCAAGAAGATGGCGATGAAAAAACTGAACCAGTAAGCAGACGGCCAGTTGGGTTAACCTGCCAACCCAGGATAAAATACTCGGACACAAGCCAATCTGTTTGAACA
>JALWSL010000278.1 GCA_027080405.1 Planctomycetaceae bacterium | reverse complement strand
TGCCTGGTCCCAACTCCCATGTCTGAGTGCATCGTGCAGAAATCGCATAAACGTCTCGCGTCCCCCCTGTTGGACGAGATAGTCAACGAGTGAATAACCTTGTGCATAAAGTTTTAGAATTTCTCTCATATCTGAGGGATATTCCGTCATGGAAAAAAGTGATTTCAGCGGAATCCGCCGCCCGCTTCTCATCACATCCCCCAGCAAAAGAGTTTGCCGCCGTCGCTCGGATTCATGTTCCACCAAAGTGCAAACTCCTTCATCCGCCCAGCGCGGCAGTGGACGTCGAAACCGGCATGCCAAAATGGTGTGGGTAATTTCGTGAGGGAGGACCGAATCAAGAATTCGTTCTTCCGATCCCTGTATATTCATCTTCCAGCCGAACACTTCGCCATTATGAAAGGAAAAGGTTGTGGCTCCCCCAGCACCAATCTGTCCGACTTTGACATTGATCGGGCACGGGGCGGACCAGGTTTTCATTTCCTTGCCGGTCCACAACACTGCAAGTTCCTTCCGAAATTGCTCGGCAGCTGTCCCAACCCGCTTTGCAAATTCCGGTGAATGGGCGTTGACGATAAAGTTAGGCGTTCTGAAAGTTGCCGCTTTGGCTGTTCCCGCAAAAACAAATAGAACAAACAAAACACGCACTGTCATACGAAAAGGCCCACGAGCTTCCATGCTCTTGTCTATCCTTTATTCTTGAGAAAACCGAATGGGAAAATAATCCCATCAAGTTGATTAGTGAATTGACTGATCGTTCAGTGGATTATGATGACGTGAGAAAGATGTGATCCGTTTGACCGAGTCGGAATGACTGATCGGAAGTATCCTGTGTACCGATTCCGCCTGAGGCGGATTCTCGATAATCAAACAGTAGGAGCAATCGACGTGCCAATTCCTGGAAAATATTTGCGACAGAGCCCGCCAAGCTCATAAAGCTCTGCTCTGAAGCTGTTTTTTATTTATTCAACTTGAGGCATTTTTTTCGATACACACAGAATTGTAACTCTTACACGACTTTTCGACGTTCGCGTGTATCTTTGTTTGTAAGATTGACAAAAGCGAAACGGGGCTATTCAGATCCTGGATGTCGATCTCGGCTGGTGGAGACCTCTGGAAACATGTCGTCGCCGAATGACGATGCTGCACCTTCATGAACGCGTTCACAGGATTTGCAACAAACCGTGGTGGGCCGATTTTCAGACTTGTAAAGGCGGTCTTGCTCTTATTGCTGATCTGGGCTATATCGTTCCCGCAAACCACATCACGATCTTTTGCAAAGTACTATATTTCATGGAACCCGGTCCCGAAACAGACGCCGCCTTTGAAGAAGTCTTCAGTGAGCAGGCCATAGAGGACGCTTACATGCAGGCGCTGCAGGCGTCTGAAGAAGCGGGACTCATCTCGTCAGTTGAAAATTCGCTGGTTGAGATGGATTCACAGAATGGGGAAGTGGGGGGGGAACCGACTGAACTGTTTCGCGAATCGGTTGGTGGATCGGCTACTGATGCAGTTGAATCGTTGACAAGACCACTCAGCAAACCGGGCTTTACTCCCGAACAGATCATCGAAGCGATTCTGTTCGTAGGAGGGGAAAAACTTTCTGCCAGGAAGTTGTCAAAAATACTCGGCTCCCATTCCAGAGAAGAAGCTGTGAGAGAACGGATTGATCAAATCAATTCACGGTATGCCTCGCAAAACAGACCTTATGAAATCCAACTGGGTGAAGATGGCTACCAGCTTGTACTGAAACCGGAGTTTCAAACACAACGTAACCTGGTATTTGGGATCGGTCCACGTGAAGTGAAGCTGTCCCAGGATGCGACCGAAGTACTTTCCTTTATTGCCTACAAACAGCCGGTCACCAAAAAAGAACTGCAGGAAATTGACAACCCCAATGTTCTGACAGCGTTAAGGCAACTGATTCGCAGGGAGTTGGTCGCAATCAGTCGCCCGGAGGAATCCGCGGAACCTCAGTATCATGTGACAGACCGCTTCCTGCGTCTGTTCGGGTTGAACTCACTCGATGAACTCCCGCGGGCTGAAGAGCTTTCCTTCAAATAGATCGATTCGTCGAAAATCTCAACTGCTCTGCGGAATCAGAAACTTTGCCGAGGGCGGACTGATACGAGGCAACTCCGGCTGCAGGGATGGATTTCCATCTTCAGAATGATGCCCCGCTTCAGGGGGCGGCCCGGCCGTACCAGGTTTTTTCTGACTTCCGGAGTGATCATGTTTGTGATCATGGCCATGCTGATGATCCCGGCTTTCTGGAGAGCTCTTTCCCTTTCGGTTTGGCTCGCCTGATTGGTTCGAACTTCCGGGAACTGGTGGAGGGAGCTCCATGATTGGATAATCGGACGCGGGTTTGCCTTGTTTCCGTTTTTGTGAATTCAAGCGTGACGGAGCGTACTTTTCAAATGGATCGAATTGCCTTCCCGGAGAAGCCTTCCAACCGGGTGGATTGACTCGCGGATGTGCCTGTTGCCGATTCTGTTGCTGAAAATTCGGTGAGGGGAAATTCGATGGAGGGAAATTTGGCTGCTGAAAGCCGAGGTCACGACGAGGTGCGGGAGCGTTCATCGGGTAAGCAGGTACAAAGCAATCTCGTCCCTGACATCGAGTGCGACTGGGACGGTAAGAATAGTACCTGTCATAACCACAATCGTACCTGCCATCCGGAAGGCGATCGTGGAATCCGTAAGGGTAGTCACCTGCGTGAGAGGGGAAAAACGCCGGGCGATAGACAAAATGATCGTAGGCATCCGCTTGTCGATCCATCGCAAAAAGAAGCAACGCGGTTGTAGAGGCGATCAGAACTGATAAAGGGAAGCGGATCATCATTACTCTCCCGGATGGATTGGATGCCAGATGCCATCATGAATAATCGATTACGAAGCAGGCTCAAAAAAGTGCATTCGTCAATGTTCGCAAATTTTACGTTAAAACAGGCCGACCGTGCCGGGTCTGTTGGGCACGTTCAATCATGTACTCTCTGTTTTCTCCGCTCAGCGGAAAGCAATGGGATCAGGGGACATGAGAATTCTACGGACAGGGGAAAAACAGAAAGTCTGTATGATTGACCGGAACTCGCTGGTTAAAGGCGGCTTCCGTTTGAAGCGCGCAACAGCTACGCGGTTCCCGCGACAGTCGTGAGGCATCCTTACGAGATCAGAAAACGGATCAACATCAAGGTGGGGTCGTTTTCACCTCGAGCTTGTTTTTACTGTCGTATCGTCTGCAACATGGAGGCGACGGCATCAAGATATTCCTTGCCGGCGACCTGAAGGACATCGTTGTGCCCGACTGCTGGCAGTTCGATGAAAGTTTTCGGAATATTTGACCTCGATGTTTCCGGGGCAGCTTCAAAAAGACGCCGAGCCAGTTCGATCGGAACGATTTCATCCAGAACGCCATGCAAAATTGAAATCGGACAGGTCAGTTCGCCTATCTTCCGGTCGGACGGGTAGCGTTCGGTCATCAACAGGCTGCAGGGAATCCAGGGATAATGTATCTGGGCAACATCGACCAGTGAGGAAAAAGTCGTTTTCAGAAACAGACCGCCCGGTTCAATTCCTTCCTGAAGCAGTTCATAGACGAGTCTGACGGCGACACCGCCGCCAAGCGATTCTCCCAGGACAAGAATTCGCGACGGCGCGATACCTTCGTTCTCGGTAAGATGATTCCAGACCGCGCGGGCATCCTGTGCAAAATTTTCTTCTGAAGGAACGCCGCTGTTATCGCCATAGCCCCGGTAATCAATCAGAAAGAGATCCGCATTCAGTTCGCTTAGCCGTTTCAACTCTGTAATACGGAAACTGCGATTGCCCGCATTGCCGGGAAAGAACAGGATCACGGGCCGACCGAGTTCCAGTTCCCACTGTCGTTCCTTTTCATCCAGTGCAGAACGACCGGGTGGCAACACGTGCCAGCCGTGCAATCTCAGGCCCTCTGCAGATCGAACCGTTATCTGATGAAACCGATCCGTGGGGAGTTGCAGATCGGCTGGAGCCAGAGACGGTTCTCGTGTTGGAAAGTAAATCAGTTTGCGTTGAATGATCATCAACATGACGCAAAGACCTGCATAGACGGAAAACAGGAAGAGGACAAGACGCTTGAGCCGTTGAGCGTGAGTTTTTTTGCGGGGGGAATTGGGTGAGTTTGATGATTTCGGAGCATGCCCCTGGCTGCCTTCTTCCTCCTTTCCATTTTCCTTTCTGCCTGATTCTGTCATGCTTTCCTCGCTGCTTTAAGACGTTGGCTGGCAGCGAACCGTTTGACAAGTTCGTCCGTGATGACACCACCGAGAATAACAATACCAATGATGGCAAATTCCAGTTCCGAGCGGATGCCGAGCAGATTGATCGAGTTGTAAAGCACACGCATCAGGGCGGCGCCAATCGCAACGCCAACGATGCTGCCCTCTCCCCCACGTAGACTGCACCCACCCAGTACCGCAGCAGCAATGGCATACAGTTCATAAAAATTCCCGTGAGCCGAGGGCTGCACCGTATTCTGATCAAGTGCGAACATGATTCCGCCCAAACCCGCCAGGCAGGCACAAATGACATACGCCATAATGACAAGACGATCGGTTGCAATTCCACTAAAACGGGCCGCCTGTTCATTTCGCCCCAGTGCAAGTAAATGTCGTCCCCAAACCATTCTGTTCAGCAGAATCCAACTGAGAGCGGCCAACCCCAGAAAAATGAAGACGGGCACAGGAATGCTGACCGGCAAGCCGATATCAATCTTCGTTTTGACGAACCATTTCAAGGATTCGTACCCGGCTCCAAATCGCTGGTTTCGGTCTTCCGTGACGTATCTGGCCAGGCCCCGGTAGATCAGAAGACCGCACAAGGTGACAACAAACGGTTGCAGTTTCAGTTTGGTAATCAGAAGACCGTGCGTGAAGCCAATTCCGATCGCGATCAGCCCTACCAATCCCAATGCGGAGAAAACAGACCAATCGTATTTGACAAGCAACATCGGCAAAACAGCACCAGTCAAGCCGATCACGGAACCGATTGAAAGATCGATCCCGCTGGTGATGATCACAAACGCGGCTCCCAATGAGATGATGCCGAACAACGACGTGCGATGAAGTAACTGCTCTATATTCGTCGGTTTCAGGAAGGTTGGGTTACTGATCGAAGTGAATGCGCACACAACAATCAATAATGCCAAAATGCCCAGAATTTTTTTCATCACTCTACTCTCGGATGGGTATTCTCAACCCGGATGGATATTCTCAGATGTTGACGTGCCCACCTTACAAAAACTCACCGGAACGGGTGAAAATTGAAACAACCACTTCCAAACGAATAAATACAATCAGCAGAACGGTGGCGTCAATTGATTTGTCTCCCTGTTGAGTATATCGTAACCAGCTAACAATGAAACGTCATAACGCAACAGCCCTGCAACCTTCACTCTAACAGACTGGTTCACGGAGGGCATCGTGACGCCTGCATAAGCGACACCTCCATTCCTGCTGATGACATATTGCAATACCGATTGAGAGTACCATGATGGAACAGCAAACACCAGCAGCATGTAACCCCCTGAGCATACAGGAGTTACAGCAGATGATCGAGAAAATGTTCGGCCATAAGGATCAACAGCGGGGAATCGACGGTACGTATATGTGGTTCATGGAAGAAGTGGGTGAGTTGGCGGGCGCTTTACGTGGTGGGAACAGGCAGGAACTCCAGGGTGAATTTGCCGATGTACTGGCCTGGTTGGTCACACTGGCCAATTTAAGCGGTATCGATCTGACCGAGGCAGTACGAAACAAATATATCACCGGCTGTCCAAGATGCGGGGAAAATATCTGCACGTGCCAACTATCAGCCAAGCCGTGACTGCCCCCTATTCCGGCTGTTGAATACGATGCGTCGGAACGGGCCGACCGGGACGGAAGCTGCGGATTTGCAGATCATGCAGGCTCGCACGATACTTCCCGGCGATTCCATCAAGTACGTTTCTGACGAGAGTTTCCAGGATTGCTGGATCGCAGGCAACCCTTGCATTGACGACCAGATCGATTTTCTTTCCCTTCTGTTTTGAAGGGAGAGAAAGCTGCACGGGCGTGTCGCTGCTGATCAGATTTGCAACTCCGAAGAAGCCTTCCCACAAACCGATCGTTTTCAAATGGGCAGGTTCGGCGTCTGCTTCAAGCAAATCTTCCCGAAGTTGTTCCACAATTTCCACCAGGCACCGATCCAAATCAATCGGGGTTTCCGTTTCCAGCCTGCAACTACAATTAAGCCATCCAAGCTCCGCTTCTCCTTCGGCGTAGATGTCGTAATCGATATCCAGAATTTTCCGACCGTACTCCCCCTGTTGCTCAAGGAATGTGAGCAGTTCCGCAAAGCCGTCTCCATTCCGGGCTGAAATACGAAGCACGGGCGTTTGCGGGTGATGACTCTTGAGCAACTGTTCGAGTTCCTCTGCCTGATTGGAGGTCAACTCGTCACAACGATTGATCAGTATCGCATCAGCTTCCTCAAGCTGCTTGCGGAGGATATATTCCGCTTTGGGCGAGAAACCTGTTCGTTTGCCAACTGAAAGAATCTTGCGACCGTGACTCGGCTTCAGAATGACGGTGTACGGCGCTATCTCAAATTCCGTACCGAACAGGTGTTTTAGCGGTTGAATAACCGTTGCGACCAAATCGGTACAACTGCCTACCGGTTCTGCCAGGATGATATCGGGGCGTTGATCGCCGCCCAGGTTTTTCATGCGATCAAGAAGCTCATCAAAATTGC
>JALWSL010000277.1 GCA_027080405.1 Planctomycetaceae bacterium | reverse complement strand
GGAAAATAGTCTTGTCGGTCACTTCAACAGATATGCTATACTCAAGCATTCCGGCGAATTGATTGCAGATTGATCAGCTGACGGGAACAACACACAGTTGCCCATTTGAGCAGCCGAGAGCGGAGTTCTGTTTTGGAGTTACATTTTGTTGGGAAACTCTGCAAGGCAATAAATAGCATCCCTTTTCAACATAGAGGCAATATAGGGATGTTGGCAGATTCTGTGTAGTCCAAACGCCCGGTAAGAACCACGCACACCGTCCTGATAACAGATCCTGTTCCCGCATCACGGGCATCGTAACAAGGTTGAGCAATGTGGAATTTTTCTTCAGCGGCAACTCTCGGTATTCTGTTTTGTACAATCAACACATTGGGATGTGATTTCTTCACCCCGGAAAGTTCAGCCGATTCGAAACCGATCTGGTATGAACCTGAACGGGAATCGAGTGAACCGATTCTGTCGAGTAATAAATCCGACTCGACTTCCACTGCTGTTAAAACATTATTTGATTCGGAAACTTCCACAGAACTGGCTTCCCTTTTGAAGGAACCGAAACAGAAGGAGAAGAAAAAGGTTCAAAAAAAAGAAGAGTCGAAATACGGAATTTGCGCCTCTTTGAACGGCTTCCGACCGTTTCCGGATAATGATCCGTGGAATCAGGATATTTCAAAAAAGGAAGTTGATCCGAATTCAGACCGCATTTTGGCTCATATCGGCTTGGGAGGCCATTTGCATCCCGATTTCGGTTCCGGAACCTGGGGCGGCGGTATCATCGGGATTCCGTACATTGTTGTGCCGGGCGATCAACCGCGCGTCACAATAGAATACCAGGCTTATGGCGACGAAAGCGACCCGGGTCCCTTTCCATTCCCGTTTAATACACCGGTCGAAGGTCAGCCGTTGACTGATGGAGACCGCCACGCCATTGTCGTCGATCGGGATAACTGGATGCTCTACGAATTGTATCGTGCGTTCCCGAAAAACGGGGGAGCGAAATGGATCGCCGACAGCGGTGCCGTCTTCAACCTGAAGACCAACACAAAACGACCTGTCGGTTGGACAAGCGCCGACGCCGCCGGACTTCCCGTGTTTCCGGGATTGGTTCGCTACGATGAAGTGGCGGAACAGAAGGAAATTCGACACGCGATCCGATTCACTCTGGCCCGCACTCGCAGAGCGTATGTTGCACCGGCAAGCCACTGGGCCAGTTCGGATGATAACGAACTGCTCCCGCCACTGGGAATGCGTGTCCGCCTGAAAGCGGATGTCGATATTTCAAAATATCCGGAGCAGGTACAGGTGATATTGCGGGCGCTGAAAAAGTACGGCATGATCCTGGCCGATAACGGCTCGGACTGGTTCATTTCCGGGACGGCGGATGAACGCTGGGATAACGAAGTCCTCAGTGCGCTGAAAAAGGTCAAGGTGCGCCAATTGGAAATCATCAGGATGGAAAAAATCGTGACGCCCTATTCGCTTTAGTTTCTTTCAATAAAATGCTGCACAAAAGCGGCAGTTTGTAGGGCAAGATACAAGGGTACGCTGTGCGGACTACATTGATGCCTACAATAGCAATGATGTTTTCCATTTATTACAACGTCATAGTTGGTGTGCACTGCACACCCTTGTAT
>JALWSL010000276.1:3284-6782 GCA_027080405.1 Planctomycetaceae bacterium | reverse complement strand
TAAGCCATCGTCCGTCCGCTTAATGTTCTGACGGGGCTCAAGGTTTCTCCCAGCTGTGAAAGATCGAAAACGCTGTAGTCGCTTTTATTGATATCAGGATTTTGCCATTGCATGATCAACAGATGCTGCGAATCGGTAAAATGCATCTGGTGCACAGCGGTACCTTGCGGCCTGATTTTCCTGAAAACGAGCTTTTTGATCAGCTGCCCCGATTTCAAATCCTGGATTTCGATTGTCTCCGAATTCGTCTGAAGGGTCGCCATCAATCGGGCATCTGGGCTGAAACAGCGCTTCGAAAATCGTCTCGGGACACCTTCGTAACTACCTTCCCGCTTTCCGGTCGTCAGGCTGAATATCGCAAGTTCGTCCGGGGTGCCGATGCTCGCCCGACAGAGCAGAACCGGGCCATAGGGATTCGGCCTGAACAGCTTGTCTGTTCCGTCTGGCAGATTGATCGCGATTTTATTGGCCATCTTCCATTTGGGAAGGCTGGGCATCGGATCCGGTTCGACGGACCACGCGAGTTTCGATGAAACTCCCTTTGCCACGTTGCTACCGGGAACAACAGGCCTTGTTGATACAGTCGGGTTGAATGGATTGGCTGGGTTAGCTGGATTGGCTGGATTGGCTGCCACCAGTGGGGCTTTCATGGGAGGAACATTGGCATCAGCCGTGGGCGCTCCGGGGTTATTGATCGCAGGAGGTTGTGCCGCAGGAACCTGCATCTGGGGAGCCTGCCTTGCCATCGCGGCAGGAGCAGGGCCGCCTTTGAGTTCGTTGTATCTTCGCACCAACGTGTCACTCAATTTAACGGCATCAAAAAATTTCTTTTGGTCTTCATCCCGCGGTTTTCCTACTGCCGTGAGAAATTCGACCGAGTAAAGATACTTGCCGACGGAAATGATTCCCAGATTGTTGATCACCTTTTTTCCGTCCGGCAAGGGAACTTCCAGTTTCGCCACCAAAGCGGGAACGCCAGAAAAGCTCATTTCGCTCGTTTCCAGTTGCCTGCTTCCCGGAATCTTTCCCACCACTTCGGGAAGAAGATAAATTTTGATCTCGTTTGGCGATAGTGGCCTCCTCGTGATCGGGTTGACAACCGGGTCTTTCAACTCGATCGATGTGACCGCACATCCAAATTGGTGATTATCGACAACATCAATTCGTTGCCTGACAACACTCGGATCGGCCGGTTCTTTCTTTTCCTTGACCTTTCCCGTTACCAACACCGACAGATTGCCGTCAGGTGTGGTATAAGGAGTCCAACTGATTCGGGATTGCATCAGGTTTTGAAGCAGACCTGATTTGAGAACAACAACCAGAGCAATAATGAAAAGTGTGCCCGCGCCCCCGGCGATGCCTGCACCTGCCATGCCACCGCTACCGCCACTGCTTTTCCTGCGCGCCGGTTTCTTCTTTTTGGAAACCGCCCTTTTTTTAACGGAGCGTTTCCGCGGAAGTTCCTGTTCCGCGTACAAATCGTCGTCAAACGTCTCATCCTCTTCAAACTGCCTTGTGGCTGGAATCGGAATGACCGCGCCACACTCCTTGCATTTTATTTTCCGCCCCGCGAGCTGATCCTTCACGGTGTAATCAAAAAAACATTCTTCGCAGGTCACTTTAATGCTCATGGGGTTTCCCTGTTGAAAGATTTTTTTGCTGAATGTTTTTTGCCCGAAGATCGAAACAGATCAGTCCAAAGTTGGCCCGGACAGATTAATAAACTTGTTAGTAAACTTAATAAACAGAATCGTGCTGCAAGAAGCGAAGACAGGTGATCTTTTCGGACACCTCATCACTGAGAAAATCATTGAGAAACACCGGGGCATTGAAAAATGCTGAACAACCTGCGACATCAATTCAGAGGCCTGGCACTGTTTTGACAGCATTTGACAGTAATTTTGACAGTAAAAGTTCGACAGGAGACCGCTCAGCGCAGAAGGCCGAGCAAAACAGAACCCGATGAAAATATACGAACATTCAGACTGCCCGCCATCAGGCTACACGGCCTTTGTAAACTTTTCAAGTGTTCAGCACATAGATCGACACCTGTTGATCCATCTCCCCACTGCTTGCTTCCTCACATTGCCGGTTCTGCTCTGGATGCCATTCTGAAAGTTCGCTTATAATTCCCGTTCAACGGATTGGATCGTGTTGGATCAATTTTTTCAGGCAAATGGAAGTGCCATGAATCAGACGTTACGTCATCAACTGATACTGTTATTCACCTGTGGACTGGTTTTTTTCGTCAACCTGGGATCTTCCCGCCTGTTTGATGAGGACGAGCCGAAAAATGCGGAATGTGGCCGGGAAATGTTTGAACGGGCCGACTGGATCGTACCAACGTACAATTATGATCTGCGCACTGATAAACCGATTCTGCTTTACTGGTTGATGTTGGGCTCGTTCCATCTGCTTGGCGTGAGTGAATTTTCGGCCCGATTGCCTTCCGCCTGCATGGCCGTGGTGACCATCTTCAGCGTTTACGCGATCGGTCGGCGTCTGTTCGATAAACGAGTCGGTTTCTGGGCGGCGATCATGCTCGCCAGTTCGTTGATGTATGTCACGATCGGACGGATTTCGACGCCCGATTCCACGCTGATCGGGTTCATCACTCTCTCGCTGATGGTCTATGTCTACTCCGTTCCCCGTTCTGTCTGGACAACACCATCCCCGAACAGACAGGCTCGATTGCAGAGCTCACCAGAACCGGTTCCCGAATTTTTCTCGCCCCGTTCGAATCATCTCGGGTGGCCGGGTGAGTACATGCCAACCCGCTGGGGACAGTTCGTTTTGATGTATGCACTGATGGGCCTGGCCGTTCTGACAAAAGGGCCGGTCGGCTTTCTGCTTCCCTGTGCGGTGATCGGCCTGTTCGTGATGTGTCTCGGTGCCTCTGCGCAACTGCCGGAGAAACTTTCCTGGAAGAGACCCGTTTCCTCACTGAGCGATTTGGCACTGTTTGCCGCTTCTTTTTTTGCACCATCCCGCTTCTTCCCCGCTTTGTGGGCGATGCGTCCTTTTACTCTGGTGCTGGTTATCGGGACTGTCGCGTTGCCCTGGTATGTCTCGGTCGGTCTTGCCACCGATGGCGCCTGGCTGAAAGGTTTTCTGGGCGGTCATAACATCGGACGTTTTTCTGCTGCGATGGAAGGCCACAGTGGCCCGTTCTTCTATTACGTCATCGCCATCATGATGGGCTTTTTCCCCTGGTCGGTATTCCTGCCGGTTGCCCTCTATCACGCAGTATTAAAAAGAGACAGGTTCCAACAGGAGCACCGCCCGTTCACTTTTCTGCTCTGCTGGATCGGTCTCTACTTCGTCTTTTTCTCCATCGCCCAAACCAAACTGCCCAATTACATTCTCCCCTGTTATCCCCCCTTGGCACTTCTGACCGCGTGGCTGCTCGTTCGTTGGCAGGAGCATTCCCTTGAACTTCCCGCCTGGGCGACCAAATGGGGATCGAGAAGTCTTGTTGCAGCGGGAGCCACCTTGATG
>JALWSL010000276.1:0-3274 GCA_027080405.1 Planctomycetaceae bacterium | reverse complement strand
TTGGCAGCGGCCGCCCCTTCAACTTCGCACCTGGGCGAGCCACTTGGGCGACCCGATGCTCGTTGCGTCGGGGGTCACCCTGATGCTCCCCTTGCCGTTGGGCGCCGCGATTCTTCTTCCGGGACATCTGCTTCTCGGTACTGTTGGGATCATTCCGATCGCGTTGGGAATCTGGCTGTTCTATGCGAACAGTAAGACCAGTCGTCGAACCTGTCTCAATGGTCTCGGGGCCGGTGCCGTTCTGTTGGTCGTGACAGCGTTTTCCGGAATGGCTCCGTGGTTATCACAGGCTCAGGAGAGCTACCGCCTGGCTGCCCGGGCACGAGTTCTCGGCAACAAGCAGACTCCGCTGGCCACGTACAACTACTTTGCCCCCAATCTGCCTTTTTACGCCCGTCGGGAAGTAACTCGTTACCATTCACCGGAAGAAGTCGCTCTCTATTTTCAAAAACATCCAGAAGGGATGCTTTGCGTCCGCGAAGATCACTGGAAGCAACTTGCCGATACGCTCCCCCCAAACCTGCGTATTCTGGCCCGATCCCCACGATTTTTCAGAACGCACAATGTCCTGCTGTTACAAGGGGAAGCCCCCACCAGCGCAGATCCCGCCATCCGTTCGGCTGCCCTTCCCGATGAAAAAACGCACATCAAATGACGCCAATTCAATGCCAGAAAAGCGGCTCCTCGCAGATAGCGGGAAAGATCATAACGGGTTACAAAAGGTTTCAAAGAGACGGACTCATACAGAAACAGCGCCCGCTCAAACGCCGAAAGGAAAGGGGAATTCCCCGAATTCTCCCTCGTAAACCGTATCATCTGAACTCCAGATCGCCTCTCTCAGCTCTTTTTTCATTCTGATTGACTCCATGCTTGAGGTCTGCTGCCGATGCGGGTAGTTTATCCCGGTCTGACTGCTGAAAATCGTGAAGCCCGCTTTTTCGGATAGCACTGGGGAGTCGGCCCTTCCATTTCAGTCGATGGTTCACAGCGGTGAACCGCGAACGGTCTGATTGCGTTCCCCGCAAACGTGGCAGGTTGGGCAGCCCAACCCGCGATCTATTCTGGGATTCAGAAAAATACAGAAACATAGAAAGTAGTCGAGTGACATCCGCTTACGGAAATTCCGGACCGCGTCCCATGTCCTTTCAGGCTCCTCAGGGAGATCTGGCGATCGTGGCCGGTTCCGCCAATCCGCAATTCGCCCAGGCAATCGCAAGCGAACTCGGTTACGCCCTCACTCCTGCGGAAACCCACACGTTCAGCGATGGCAACGTGTTTGTGCGAGTGCTTGAAAATGTCCGCGGGCGCGATTGTTACATCGTTCAGGGTGTGCATCATCCGGTGAATGATCATTTCATGGAACTGCTGTTCTGGATCGATGCCCTGAAAAGAGCGAGTGCGCAGAACGTGACCGCGGTGATCCCCTATTTCAGTTACGCCAAGGGAGACAAAAAAGACGAACCCCGTGTTTCCATTCGCGCCCGTGTCTGTGCGGATGCCATTCAGGAAGCGGGAGCGGATCGCTGCCTGATGATGGATCTGCACAGCCCGCAGATTCAGGGATTTTTTCAAATTCCGGTCGATCATTTATACGGCCGTTACGTGCTGGCGGCCCATATCCGTTCGTTGGAGATTCCGAATCTGGTCATTTGCAGTCCCGATGTCGGTTTCGCCAAAGGGGCATCCGCGTTCGCCAAACTGCTGGGAGTTCCGGTTGTTATCGGGAACAAGGAGCGGGCCGATCACACGGAAAACGCGGAGGTGCTTGAAGTCATCGGCGAAGTCGAAGGCCGTCATGTCGTTATTGTCGATGACTTTACCATTTCCGGCGGAACGCTGATCTCGATGGCTGAACTGCTTGTTGCACGGGGGGCAAAAGATGTTTACGCCGCCGTCTCTCATGCCGCGATGACTCCTGCCACGGTGGGCAAACTCGAAAAAAGTCCCATCAAAAAACTCTTCACCACCGACACCATCGAACCGCTGCCGATCGATTCCTGCCCGAAACTGGAAGTCGTCAGTGTCGCCCCGGTATTTGCAGCGGCCATTCGCTCCATTCACGAACGAACCAGTGTCAGTATGCTGTTCAACGAATAACTGTAACAGCGACCAGCAGGACAGCTATTACGGCGAGCAACCAGCGCAACCTGCCGGTCTGCCAAACGCTTTCCGCAACTTCTTTTCGCAGCGCAAAGTCGTACGCCCATGCCTCACTTTGCCATTCAATAAACCGTTCCGAAAAGCTGATGCGGATCGAATTCGGCTTTCAGTTCGGCTGCCAGTTTGTCTTTCAGTTTGCCGGCCAGTCTCTCTGAAGAGGCTCCTTTCTCGGGCAAACAGGAAGAAAACCCGGAGATTTCATGACCGCTCAGGCATTGCACGTTGGTCACGGGCCAGGAAAGATCTTCGAGAAACCGTTTTACCTGCTCGATCGCCTTGGCGTTTTCTGTTGCAGAGGACGATTTCAAAACAGACACACCCCGGCTGGTCAGACCGAAGCCACTCAGACGATGCCTTTTCGCCTTTGCGAGGACATCGATTGTTTGTGAGGGGAGAGAACCGATTCGCAACACAACCAATCGTCCGCTGTTTTCCTCGATGGCGATCCAGGGATCGGCTTGCGGGTTCCAGGGCGCTACCTCCAGCAATTCTGTCTCATCCAGCTCGTCAACAGTCTGTTTGATCTCGTCGGAAAGTTTCTGCGTCGCTTCCCTTGTTCCCGCAATAGCGCAACTCAAATGGATGCCGTTCACGTTCTCCGCTGCAGAATCTTCCCCGGCAGAGTTCTCCCCGGCAGAGTTCTCCCCGGCAGAGTTCTCCCCGGCAGAGACAACATCGAAAACAGCCGGATTGAAGGGAAGATCGCGAACAGCCTGCCAAAGCTTCTGGAGTCCTTCGACTGTTTTTGAAGCCATCCGATGGACGAGTATCTGTTGAGGTTGCGGTTTCACCTGCAGAGTTGCAGAGACGGGGATTGCCAATTCGCCGCGCGATCCCACCAGGAGTTTGCATAAATCGTACCCGGCAACATTTTTGACAACCCGTCCCCCGGCATGAAATATTCTGCCCCGTCCATCAATCGCGGTCACTCCGAGCAACCAGTCCCGAACCGTACCATATCCCGCCGCGAATGAACCGAACCAGTTTTGACAGATCATCTCCGCAAGAGTCGTTTGATCAGGACGGGGAACATTCACCGGCAGCCATTGCTGATGTTCTTTCAGAACTTCCTGCAACCGGGAAACAGTCATCCCCGTTTCAACGGTGATCGTCA
>JALWSL010000275.1 GCA_027080405.1 Planctomycetaceae bacterium | reverse complement strand
CCCAATACTGTTTGCAAGCGTCTCCCCCCCCAGCGGATTCGTTTCAATATAGGGCTAAATTCAATCGGTTTCATGCTACAAACGGCCAATATCTTCGAGTCTGCTTCATTTTTCAGGCAATGTTCCGTGTGAGTATTCTGCCTGAATAAAAGCAATCGGGATAAACCTGCACTGCCCATGCGCTCCAGAAGCAGGGCGCATTTGTCCTCCAGTGAGCAATACTCATCGCTTCCGGAAAAGTATCAAACGCTCACTCGAAATGGAAATACGACAGGAAGAACTCAGCGATTTTCCGCATGTTTTCAACTCTTTGGCAGTTGTATCAATTTGTTCGGTTGGGCAGTGGGTGGAGCCTTTGCTATAATGCCCCGGGAAGCGATGGTTCTGGCCCGGTGAAGCAGCGATGTTTCTATCGGGCGGGTTTCGTTTCTGATGCTTCTGCCAATGTCCCACGTCCATCTTGAACAGGTTATTCCAATGACAATGCCATGTACGAAACTTGATCCTCCTCTGGCAATTGTAGCGGGCAAACGAACTCCGTTTGTCAAGGCATTCGGAGCACTTTCCCACATTGCAGCCGACCAGTTGGGAGTTTTGGCGATTCGCGGAACGCTGAAAGAAAGCGGGATGGATGCGAGCGACATCGATGAAGTCGTCATCGGAAATGTCTGTGGTCAGAGCGATGCGGCCAATGTCTCCCGTGTTATTGCGTTACGGGCCGGCATCCCGCAGGACAGGATTGCCCATACGGTGAACCGAAACTGTGCCTCAGGAATGGAATCTGTCTTTCAGGCCTCTCAAATCATCAGGGATGGGCGTTCGGATGTCATTCTCGCAGGTGGGGCGGAATCGATGTCGCAGGTTCCATTTATCTACACCGACGAGGCGAAGCAATGGTTTATGCAGCTTCAAAAAGCGAAAACAATCTCACAGAAACTCTCTCTGTTCACCAAAATCCGTCCTGCGTTCTTCAAACCGATCCCGCAACTGCAACTCGGACTGACAGACCCAACCTGTGGGCTCAGCATGGGCGAAACAGCCGAGGTGCTCTCAGACGATTTCGATATCTCCCGCAAGGCACAGGATGCTTTTGCGGTGGAAAGTCACCGTCGCACCTTGAAGGCGCAACAGGAAGGCTTTTTCGATGACGAGATTCTGCTGATTTCAGGGGATATTACCGGTAGTGCCCCTCTCCATGAAGACCTGGGGCCACGGAAAAATCAAACGGTTGAAAACCTGGGCAAACTGAAACCGTTCTTCAGACGGAATGGCGGAACCGTGACCGTTGGAAATAGCTGCCCGGTGACAGATGGAGCGGCAACTTTGGTCGTCATGTCCGCCGAACTTGCGGAGAAAAGAGGGCTGAAGCCACTCGGTTATCTGAATGCCTTTTCAATCGCCGGGCTGGACCCAAAACGGATGGGGCTCGGCCCCGTCTTTGCTATCGACAAACTGCTTCGTGGAACCGGGAAAAACCTGACTGATTTCGATCTGTTCGAAATAAATGAAGCGTTCGCCGCACAGGTTTTGGCGTGCCTGGAAGCAATGAAGTCGGAGGAGTTCAACAAAACCGTCCTGAAGCGAGACGAGCCAATCGGTGAACTCCCCTGGAACAAGCTGAACGTCAACGGCGG
>JALWSL010000274.1 GCA_027080405.1 Planctomycetaceae bacterium | reverse complement strand
CCTCAACATTTCCAATTCGACCAATCCCGGAAATAACAGGCTTACATCTACTCGGGTTGACTATCTCCGCGGCTGTTTCCGCTTTCCACTTCAGCAGGGGAACCAGTGAGGCCAACTGCAGCAGGTTTCCAACGCCAAAAGTGATGAGATAACCGGCCAGTTGCCATTGTTCTTCCTGCAGGCCATTCCGGAACCAATCGCGGAGCATCGCCCCGCCAAAAGGGACGAGAATCAGAACAGACGCCTTGGCCATGTTTCTTCGGGCAAAAAAACGTCCCCAACTTCGCTGCGGAGCCAATTCGGCCAACCAGGAAAGATAGGCAGTATAAGCCACAGCCTGAAAGATCCCCATCAATATCATCGCGGAAATCAACAGCGGAAACTGTAATTCCGAGCCGGGAAAAAACAGGGCTGCAGGAACCAGAAACAAAGCCAGACGGGAAAGAACAGAGCAACCCAGAAACAGCCCCTTTTTGTTTTTCACGCCTTGCAGCAGGGCGGGAGTCAGCATCGCGAACAGGCCAACCAATTCGGGCAGCGTCAATACCCACGTTGTCGTCCTTGTCGAAGCCCCCAGATCAGCTGCAAAAAAGACGAGAAACCCGCCCGAGGTCAACGAGTACCCGGCCGTAAAAAGCAGCTGATTCGCCACAACGTCCCGACTCAATCGTTTTGTACGGGGCGAAAGTGGCGCAACCCGCTGTCCCGTTTCTTCCCCGTTCACACGATATCCGCCTGTTTCGATGCAGGCTTGTCCGGGATTCCGTAGAACCGGGTTGCGGTTTTGCCGAGAATCTGCTCTTTTTCCGAATTCGATAACGCCGAGATATTTTCTGTCAACGCGTCATAAACCTGTTCGTAAGTGGCGGCCAGTTCACAAACCGGCCAATCCGAACCGTACATCAAGCGTGAAGGCCCAAAAGCATCCAGTGCAATATCGATATACGGTTTCAAATCCGAGGGTTTCCAGTTCTTCCAGTCGGCTTCCGTCACCATCCCCGACAGTTTGCAATGAATATTCTCACACCGGGCCGCCGCTCGAAAGTCTGCTGCCCAGTCTGTCAAGGACTGCTCCCTGAGCCGCGGTTTGGCGAGGTGATCGATTACCAGAGGAAGATCGGGACACGCTCTGGCCACCGTGACGGCGTGCTTCAAATGCTTGACAAAAAACAGCAGATCGAATGGTACCTGATATTTCTGCAATACCCGCAGACCGCGAATGACCTCTCCCCGAATGATGAAATCATCGTCCGGTTCATCCTGTGTGACGTGTCTGATTCCCAGAAATTGGGGGTGATCCCTGAATTCAAGCAACTGTTCTTCACATCGTTCGGAAGCCAGATCGACCCAACCGACAATACCAGCCAGAAATGAATTTGATTCGCAAAGGGAAAGCGCCCAACGGTTTTCCTCCACATCGTGCCGAGTCTGCACAAAAACGGAGCGGTCGATTTCGCACTTTTTCAAATGGGGAGATAAATCGGCAGGAACGTAATCCCGCCGGATCGGCTTCAGATCAGGAGCATCCAGCCATTCATAATCAAAACGGTCCAGTTCCCAGAAATGTTGGTGAGCATCTATTTTCATCACAGCTTGTTCCGATCCGGATGGCCCCTGATTTGATGATAATCACTTGCGCGTGATTCCGACGTATGATACACTGTTCTCCCGGAGAGGATCCGTTTGGGATAGACTCGAAAAAAAATGGAATCTGCGGTTCATTATGGAAAAAACAGAGCTGGCATTCAACACCATCAAGCATCAGGACTGTCTTTCAGGAATGCAGGAACTTCCTGATGGAGCGGTCGATCTCATTTTCGCCGACCCGCCATTCAACATCGGTTACAAGTATGACGTTTACGAAGATGAACTGGAATCGGAACATTACCTGAACTGGTCGCGCCAATGGATCACGGCCGTGTATCAGACTCTCAAACCGACTGGCAGCTTCTGGCTGGCCATCGGAGACGAATACGCAGCCGAGTTGAAAATAATTTCGCAGCAAACCGGTTTCCATTGTCGAAGCTGGGTCATCTGGTATTATACGTTTGGCGTGAACTGCAAACAGAAATTCACACGCTCTCATGCGCATCTTTTTCATTTTGTGAAAGACTCGAAACAATTCACATTCCGCGCTGATGCACTCGAAAACCGGATTCCCTCCGCCAGGCAACTTGTCTATAACGACAAGCGAGCCAACCCCAAAGGAAGGTTGCCGGACGATACCTGGATCATCCCGCTGGCCGGTTTCGCACCCGTGATGCACTCGGGAGAAACCCAACCGGTTCAGAAAACACTCTTTCCCGCTCAGCCCGAACCGGCTTCAGAAACAGCAGGAGTATTACCAGACAGCACTGACCTGTTGGAAAGACCGACACTTCCGGATGACCAACAACAAAGTTGGGTTCTGCGACCGCAGGATATCGAATCGTGCTTCACCGCTTCGGAAGATACCTGGTACTTTCCCCGCGTTGCCGGTACTTTCAAGGAGAGAGCCGGTTTCCACGGTTGCCAGATGCCCGAACAGCTGCTCGGCCGCATCATCCGCAGTTGCAGCGAACCGGATGAAGTTGTGCTCGACCCCTTTTCCGGCTCCGCCACAACTCTGGTCGTGGCGAAAAAACTGGGCAGAAAATATGTCGGGTTCGATATTTCCGAAGAATACATTCAGTACGGCAAGGAACGGCTTGCCAATACTCATGTCGGCGACCGACTCAACGGCTCTGCGGAACCGCTGATGAGTGCCCCGAAAACCGGAGAACGCCCGGCGGATCACAAGAAAAAAAAGAAAAGCGGCCGCAAAACATCCTGGAACGATCCTGCAAGCAAAGAGACCGTTTATGCAGAGGTTCAACTGGAGTTGACTTGCCGGGGTGTGCGGGAAGCGTTTCGACTCACTCATCAGGGATATGGCGCAGATCGTCTCGTCATCGATCCGGAGATGAATGCCCTGTTCATCAAAGCCTGTCGAAAACTCGGCTTGGCAGGAGACCCCTGCACGTGGAATATCCTGCTGTTCCGCCTGCGAAAAGAAGGGAAATTGAGCGAATTCGCCATTACCGGAAACTCTGATCTTTCCTGGGAACATTGCGATCCCTTTCTCTCTGCCAGCGAAATCGCCTTGCAAAGTATGCTCATGCAGGAAGAAGGAGAAAGTCTGGACGAAATATTCTGCGATCCCCTCCTTGCAAAAAAGTTCGATCAGCTCGCTGCCGAAATCGTCCCCGGTTTTTCACCCTTTGAGTATCGATGGGGAGCGTTGAAAATCCGCGATCAACTGAATGCAGCCCGCTGTCAGGGGGAAATGCTGTATAACATCAGAGGTTCACAACTGAAACGACTGCTCAAAAAAAAGGTTTCCTGTTCAGGGAGCGACTCGGGAGAGTTCGAAAAAATTCTGCAAGAAGAAGTTCCGGCGCAACCCGGAATCTATCTTGTAACTGACAAGGATGGAAAAGCCCTTTACGCCGGGGAATCTGGTAACCTGAAACGATGTCTGCTCGCACAAAGCGGTTCCTGTCATTCCCGTTACTGGCAGGAACAGGCGGGCGGGGTCAACATCAATTTTGGCACCGTGAATACTGATGACCTGGCCCCTCTCGCCTGGCAGTCCTGTCTGGTGAAAAAATATAAACCCTCTTTGAATTTGAATGGAAGAGAATGAACGGACCTGTTTCCTCATCGGGTATCCAATCGGAACAACAGTGACGCAGCGATAAAATGATGCAGCAATGAAACTGCTAAAGCGGATGATCGGCTTCGGGCAAAACGATCCGGGAACCTGATTGTCCTTTCCTCTTACAGAACTTGAATCTTGTAGAATCACACACAACTCGAAACAGGAAAAATGATGGACAGACGGAAATTCATGAAGACTTCTACGGTCCCCCTGGCATTGGCAGTTTCAACAGCGACCGCTGCCAACTCCGCCATCTCGGCCGAATTGTCGCACGATCCTGTTGAAAGACTGACCAAAAATCTGCTCCCCAAAATTGAACATGACAGACGCGTCGCTCTCAACATTTTGAAACCGAGTGCCAAAGACCTGGAACACGGTTTGAAACTGCATGCTGATTCAGTTGTTTTCGATTCCTACGGTTTCGCCCCCCGTTCCGCGATTGATGGCGACGAACTGGCCGCTCTGATCGAGGAGAAAGCTTCTCCCATCGAAATCAAGGATCGGCGGGAAGACATGATGATGACACGCTGCGCAACCGACCCGCTCGAACGCAGAGAGTTTCAGGAAGCCTGGCGGGCTTCCGGTGTCACCTGTATCTATCAGAATGCGGGAGAAGAAGGGCAGGACCCGCTCATCCTTCTCAAAAGACTGGCCCGATACACTTTTCTGACGGACACCATTCCGGAGGTCGTCTCCAAAGTGGTCACTCCAGATGATGTGCTGAATGCGAAAAAGGAAAACCGCCATTCCCTCTGCTTTACCAGTAACGGGGTTCCATTAACCCAGCAATGGGTTTCGGTTCCGGATGAACTGCGCTATGTCCGGGTGTTCTACGAACTCGGGATTCGTATGATGCACCTGACCTATCAGCGACGAAACATGATCGGCGACGGCTGTGGCGAAAAAAGCAATGCGGGACTCTCGGATTTCGGTCGCGCGGTGATCAAACAGATGAATCGCATTGGCATTGTCCCCGATTGTGCCCACTCCGGCTGGCAAACTTCTTTGGAAGCTGCACAAGTCTCGGACAAACCGGTTGTGGCCAGTCATTCCGTCTGCGGAGGAATCTACGCACACATTCGCAGCAAGCCGGACAACGTCATCAAGGCGATTGTCGATTCAGGCGGCTACATCGGCATCTGCTGTATCCCCAAATATCTGCGGGGAAAAGGGGATATCAACGCATTGCTGGATCACATCGATTACGCGGCCCGGAAATTCGGAGTGGATCACGTCGTGATCGGCACCGATGTCGCCTACGTTTCGTCGAATTATTCCGCGGAGAACAAGAAACTTCCCCGGCAACCGCCTCGGCGACCTGAGTTCCGCTCGTTATGGCCCAACGATGACTACGTGACCACTGCCGAGGCAACAAAAAGCGTCGCCTGGACAAACTGGCCGCTCTTTACTGTAGGGCTGGTGCAACGAGGCTATTCGGCTGAGCAACTCAGAAAAATCATCGGGGGGAACGTGATGCGCGTGAATCGGGAAACCATTCAATAGCACAATTCAATAACACGATTGCCACCGCACAAAACGATTTCATTCCTCAACCGCTGCGCCAACCAAATCGTAATCCTGTGTGGCCGTTATTTCTGTCGGAACAAAGTCACCGACAGCGAGATTTTCCCCCCGAACGAAAACGGTTCCATCGATCTCCGGAGCATCTGCAAAACAGCGCCCCTGCCAGATTCCCTCTTCCATCTGTTCATCGATCAGAACATCCAGTTCATAACCGACCAGGGATTCCCCGTAGGCAAAGGCGATCTTCTGCTGATCAGCCATCAGGATTTCCTGACGCTGTACTTTTACTTCTTCGGGCAAATGACCATCAAGCTTGACTGCCGGTGTTCCCGGTTCCAGAGAGTACGGGAACACCCCCATGCGTTGAAACTTCGTTTCCTGCACAAATTGACGCAGCTCTTCGAACTGTTCCTCCGTCTCTCCCGGAAAACCGACGACAAAAGTTGTTCGCAGGACAAGGTTCGGAATTCGCGATCGAAGCTTCTCCACCAGTTCAACTGTTTTATCCCGATCGACACGCCGCTGCATCCGTTTCAAAACACGGGAGTTGATGTGCTGTAAAGGCATATCCAGATAGGGCAGCACTTTCGCCGAACCTGCAATTTGATCGATTAGCTGATCCGTGAAATTGACCGGGTACAGATACATCAGGCGGATCCACTGGATCCCTTCCACTTTTTCCAGCGCTTCCAGCAACGAAGTCAGTCGCACTTCGCCATACAAATCCATCCCGTAATAGGTGGTATCCTGTGCGACAAGTATCAATTCCTTGACACCATCGGCTGCGAGTTCCTCGGCCTCCTCCACCACTTTTTCGATCGGTTTGGTCACGTGTTTTCCCCGCATGCTGGGGATCGAACAGAAAGTGCATGTCCGGTTGCATCCTTCGGATATCTTGAGATACGCATAATGCGCGGGAGTGATTCGCAGTCGCATGCGATCATCCATCGCCCGAATCGGAGCCGGACGAAACAGGTCGCGCTGTTCGTTACTGTTTCCGACCAAACGATCTGCAACCCTGGAGATTTCATCACGTCCGAACACACCGACAACATGGTCGATTTCCGGCAGCCTGGCCCGCAGGTCTGCACCAATCCGTTCCGGCAAACACCCCGCAACAATCACGCCTTTTGTTTCGCCGGCCCGTTTCAGCTCCAGCATCTCTTCGATGACTTCCATCGACTCCCGACGGGAATCATCGATAAACCCGCATGTATTGATGATAACGAAATCGCTCCCTCGCGGCTCTGCGGTCAGCGTGTATCCATCAACAGCCAGCGTCCCCAACATTTTTTCGCTATCAACAAGATTTTTGGGGCATCCCAGCGAAACGAAGGCATACGTCCCCTTTTGTCCGCTCTCGGAGTTGGCTTCAAAAGCGGGATCGGATAAGGGGACAGGGCTTGTTCCCTGATCGAGAATAGGCAATTGTGTCATCGTCGATTTCTAACGCCTTGCTGATTGGTTATTCGCTACCTGATCGTGAAGCAGCGTTTCATTATACGGAGGAAAAGCAAAAACGGAATTCTGAATCTACCACAAACAGATAAATATCGCACTCCCTCGGGAAGACCAGGCTCTCCAGTATC